>NZ_JBHUOR010000039.1:0-52899 GCF_042686175.1 Kurthia populi
TGGTAATTCCCAATTTATACATAAAAATAGAGAAGGTGATGTCAAATTCGACATCACCTTCTCTATTAAAGGCTGGAATTTTCACTTATGTCCCAGCCTCTTTCAATTTAATAATTAACGCATTTTGATTTCTTCTAAAGCAGTAAGGAATTTATTGTTTAAAACTTTAATATAAGTTCCTTTCATACCTAGAGAACGTGATTCAATAACCCCAGCAGATTCTAGTTTACGTAAAGCATTTACAATCACAGAACGTGTAATACCAACACGGTCAGCAATTTTAGAAGCAACTAATAGACCCTCTGAACCATCTAATTCTTCAAAGATATGTTCAATTGCTTCAAGTTCTGAATAAGAAAGTGAATTGATAGCCATTTGTACAACTGCTTTTGAACGTGCTTCTTCTTCAATTTCTTCCGCTTTTTCACGTAGAATTTCCATACCTACTACTGTTGCGCCATATTCAGCTAATACTAAATCTTCATCTTCAAATGAGTTTCCGATACGACCAAGTACTAATGTACCTAAACGTTCTCCACCACCAACGATTGGAACGATAGTTGTTAAACCATCTTTGAATGTATCTTTATTTTCTACAGGGAATACTGTATGTTCATCATCGATACCTATGTTTGCAACTGTTTCTTGAAAATCATATAAATTTTTAGTATATGCTTCTGGGAAACGACGTTCTTCAAACATTTTTTTAATACGTTCGTTTTCGATTTGTTGATTAATTGTAAGACCTAATAGTTTACCTTTACGACTTACGATATATACATTACTATCAATTACTTCGCCAAGTGTTTCTGACATTTCTTTAAAGTTCACAGGCTTACCAGCTGACGCTTGAAGCATTGAGTTAATTTTACGAATTTTTGCTAATAAATTCATTTTAAAAGTGTTCCTCCTGATTGAATTGTCCTTTATTTACGGAATATTCAAAAGTTTTTATACATTTCAATTATAAACTATAAAATAAACTCTGACAAATCTTTGTTCTTAACGATTTTTCCGAGCTTACTGTTCACATACTGAGGTGTAATATCAATATGTGCTGGTGCGATATCAGAAGCCTCAAATGATAGGTCTTCTAATAGTTTTTCTAAAATAGTGTGCAAACGACGAGCACCGATGTTATCAGTATTCAGATTTACTTCCATCGCGATATCTGCTAAACAATCGATGGCTTCGTCGGTAAATGCAATTGCAATACCCTCTGTTTCAAGTAATGCTTGATATTGTAAAATTAATGAATGATCTGGTTCTTTCAAAATTCGTACAAAGTCTTCTTTCGTTAATTTTTCTAATTCAACACGAATTGGAAAACGACCTTGTAATTCTGGAATTAAATCAGATGGTTTTGACATATGGAAAGCACCTGCTGCAATAAACAGCATAAAATCTGTGCGTACAGTACCATATTTCGTATTTACTGTTGAACCTTCTACAATTGGTAAAATATCTCGCTGTACACCTTCTCTAGATACACCAGGTTGACCACCATTATTACCTCTAACTGCGATTTTGTCGATTTCATCAATGAAAATAATACCCATTTGTTCAGAACGACGAACAGCTTCTTCAGCTACCTCATCACTATCAATAAGTTTATTCGCTTCTTCAATCGTTAATACGCGGCGCGCTTCTTTTACTTGTAAGCGGCGTTTTTTCTTTTTCTTTGGCATCATACTAGACAATAAATCGCCCATACCTGTGCCATTCATATCCATACCAGGCATTCCTGGCATCATCATCATGCTCATTTGTTCTTCAACTTCAACAGTGACCCATTCGTTTTCAAGTTTTCCGGCAGCTAAATCTTCAGCAATTTGGGAACGTTTAACACGGACTTGTGTATCTTCCGTTGTATCTTCATCCTCCTCTTGTTGATTGCCAAAAAACATTTCAAAAGGATTCGCCATATTTGGTTGTTTATTTTTGCGCATGCTTGGAACTAAAAGTTTAACAATTTGTTCATTCGCTAATTTCTCAGCTTGATCATGAACTTCTTCTTGTTTTTCTTCTTTTACAAGACGATTCGCAACTTCTACTAAATCTCTGACCATTGATTCTACATCTCGCCCTACGTAACCAACTTCAGTAAATTTTGTTGCTTCCACTTTTAAAAATGGCGCTTTTACTAACTTAGCGATACGACGTGCAATTTCAGTTTTACCAACACCCGTTGGTCCAATCATTAAAATATTTTTAGGAATCACTTCTTCGCGCATTTCTTCTGATAAACGTTGGCGACGATAGCGGTTGCGTAAGGCTACTGCTACAGATTTTTTTGCCTCTGTTTGGCCAACAATATAGCGATTTAAGTATTCAGTCATTTGTTTTGGTGTTTGTTGTATTGTCATACGTCTAAATCCTCCACAATGATATTATGATTTGTAAAAACACAAATATCTGAAGCTGTTTCTAAAGAAGCTTTTGCAATTTCTTTAGCAGTCATATACTCTCCAGCGTGTTTTTGCAATGCTCTACCTGCTGCAAGTGCGTAGTTCCCACCTGAACCAATTGCTAAAATCCCATCATCTGGCTCAATAACTTCTCCTGAACCAGAAACAAGAAGTAACGTTTCTTTATTCATGACAAGTAATAATGCTTCAAGCTTCTGAAGCATTTTATCTCCACGCCATTGTTTCGCTACCTCTACAGCAGCTCGCTGTAAATTTCCATTATACTCTGTTAATTTGCCTTCAAACATTTCAAATAATGTAAAAGCATCTGCCACAGAACCAGCAAAACCTGCTAGTACTTGACCATTGTATAAACGACGAACCTTACGAGCAGTATTTTTCATAATAACTGATTGGCCTAATGTTACTTGACCATCACCAGCCATTGCACTTTGGCCTTTATGTTGAACTGCAAAAATAGTTGTTGCGTGCATTTGCATATCCACAATCTTCACTCCTCTTTATCATTACGCTCTCGGATGAGCATTCATATAAGTATTTCGAAGATGTTCTTTCGTTACATGTGTGTAAATTTGCGTAGAAGATAACGAAGAGTGTCCAAGTAATTCTTGGACTGTTCTTAAGTCCGCTCCATTATTCAACAAATGCGTAGCAAATGTATGACGTAACATATGCGGATATATCACCCCGTGCATCTCTGCCTTTTTCAGCATTTCGTTTAAAATATAACGAACGCCACGTGATGTTAGTTCCCCACCACGCATATTTACAAATAATTTACTATGTGGCTGATTCATCAATGGTGTGCGCACTTCATTTATATAACGCACAATAGCTTCATGAGCATAATGACCAAACGGTACATACCGTTCCTTTCTCCCTTTCCCCATGACACGTACAATATCCAATGATAAATCAACATCTTTTACTGTTAATGATGTAAGTTCACTCACGCGAATCCCCGTTGCATATAGCAATTCTAAAAGTGCTATATTCCGCAACGACTTTACATCATCCCCTTCATTTCTCTCAAACAAATTCGTTAATTCTTCCTCATAGAAAAAGCGCGGTAAGCGGCTTTCTTTTTTCGGATGATATAACGCTTGGAATGCAGCATCATCCAATTGATACTCTTTATTTAAAAAGCGGAAAAACGAACGAATCGCAGAAATCTTTCGTGAAATCGTCGCACGCGCTTTTTGCTCATCATATAACTGTGTTACATATAATCGCGCATGAAGATACGCTACTCTTTCTAAATCTTCGACACCTTCTTGTTTTAAAAATTCAAAAAAGTAATATAAATCTTTTTCGTAATTTAAAACAGTTGAAGACGCGTAATTTTTCTCAAGTTTAATATATGCTATAAACTCATTAAGCGCTTGAATCTTCTGAATCTCCATTCGAACACCTCACATCGAGCAATCTATCTTTATTCTCTCATTGTCTCACTATTAAATAAAGCGAGAAGGCTCTAAGCAAAACATAGATTGTACTTATTTTCTGTCAATTCGTGACGATTTTTTGAACAACCTATTACTAAGTGAAGGTATCTTACTTGAAGCATTAAAAAAGCCCTTCAAAGTATAACAACTTTAAAGGACCGAATCAAATTTATTTCTAGAGAATACAATTGTGTACCATAGAAAGATTATCGAATTAAAGTACAGTTGAATCTTTAAATTGCTTTAATGCAGCTAACGCACGAGCTGCATGACGTTCGCCACGTTCTTGTTTTGATTTAATGCGTTCTCCTAGTTCAGGGAATAAACCAAAATTCACATTCATTGGTTGGAAATGTTTTGCATCTGCTTCAGTAATATAGCGCGCCATACTACCAAGAGCTGTCTCTTTAGGGAAGATTACAAGTTCTTGCTCTAATGCCATATGTGCTGCATTAATCCCTGCCACTAACCCTGCTCCAGCTGATTCTACGTAACCTTCAACGCCTGTCATTTGACCTGCAAAGAATACAGTTGGTTGTGCCTTTAGTTGATATGTTGGAGCTAATACTTTGGGTGAGTTAATGAATGTGTTACGATGCATAACACCATAACGTACAATTTCAACATTTTCTAAACCTGGGATCATTCTAAATACACGTTTTTGTTCGCCCCATTTTAGATGTGTTTGGAAGCCTACAATATTATAAAGTGTGCCAGCTGCATCATCTTGACGAAGTTGAATTACTGCATATGGACGTTTGTCTGTTTTAGGATCTTCAAGACCTACTGGTTTCATTGGTCCGAATAACATTGTTTTTTCGCCACGTTCAGCCATTACTTCAATCGGCATACAACCCTCGAAGTATTTTTCTTTTTCAAATTCTTTTAGTGGAGCTTTCTCCGCTCCGATTAGTGCTTCACGGAAAGCATAGAACTCTTCTTTATTCATTGGGCAATTTAAATATGCTGCTTCGCCTTTGTCATAACGTGATTTTAAATATACTTTATCCATATCAATTGAATCTTTTTCAATAATTGGTGCTGCTGCATCATAGAAGTATAAATAATCTTGACCTGTTGCTTCACGTACTTTTTCAGCTAATGCCGGTGATGTTAATGGACCTGTTGCAATAACCGTAATACCTTCTGGAATTTCTGTTACTTCTTCGTTAATCACTTCAACATTTGGATGATTTTTTACCTTTTCAGTAATATATCCTGAGAATTCGTGACGATCAACTGCTAATGCGCCACCTGCTGGTACTGAACAATTATCTGCCGCATCAATAATTACTGAATCTAATTGGCGCATTTCTTCTTTAATTACGCCAACAGCATTTGTTAAAGAGTTTGCACGTAATGAGTTTGAACATACAAGCTCTGCGAATTTATCTGTATGGTGCGCTGGAGTTTGTTTTACTGGACGCATTTCATATAAGCGTACCTTTACGCCACGTTTTGCGATTTGCCATGCTGCTTCACTACCAGCAAGACCTGCTCCGATTACATTTACGATTGGTGTCATGTTACATACCTGCCTTTTTTTCTTTTGCGTTTTTCGCAATATAAAATTCATTTTAACAGTACACTAAATAAAACGCTACTATGTTTTACCAAGAGAATCATTGTTTAGGATAGAACTGTTTTATCACATAGTAGCAGTTGCTCACTTTTTTTCATAATTAAAAAAGCGACTGAAACACAATTGTAGCTCATTTCAGTTTATTGGTGCACAAAAAAAGGAATCACGCGTCAGCACGATTCCCTCTTTTATTATGCTTATATGTTTAAGCTGAGCTTTCCCTTTTGGCCTAGCTTCTTACATAGCACTCTTATTTTTCAACTGTTTCTTCTTTATAATCACATTCTGTACATTGTACTTGTGTGCCTTTTTTAACTTTCTTCTCAACTAATAAATGGTCACCTTTTGGACATTTACGAGCAATTGGTTTATCCCATGATACGAAATCACATTCTGGATAACGATTACAGCCATAAAAGACACGTTTCGTTTTGCTCTTACGTTCAACAATTTCGCCTTCATGACAAGTCGGACATTTCACACCGATTTCTTTTATAATCGCTTTTGTGTTGCGACATTCTGGGAAATTACTACATGCCATAAACTTACCGTAACGACCAAGTTTGAATACCATTGGATGGCCGCACAGTTCACAATCTTCACCAGCAGGTTCATCTTTGATTTCAACTTTTTCCATTGCAACTTCAGCATGTTTTAAACTTTTTTCAAAATCTTGATAAAAGGCATCAATGATTTTAACCCATTCTATTTTGCCTTCTTCAATACTATCCAAATCTCGTTCCATTTTTGCCGTAAATTCAATATTAATAATTTCTGGGAAAAATTCATTTACTAATGAATGAACGATTTCACCAAGCTCTGTTGGTACAAAACGCTTCGTTTCAAGCGTCACATAGCCACGCTTTTGAATCGTATCTAGCGTTGGCGCATAAGTTGATGGTCGACCTATACCTAGCTCTTCTAAGGTTTTTACTAACCGCGCTTCAGAAAAACGTGGTGGTGGTTGTGTAAAATGTTGTTTCGGCGCAATTTCAAGGCTTTTAACAATATCGCCTTCTTGCATCGGTGGTAACAATTTATCTTTTGATTTATCTTCTTTCGAATCGTCATTACCTTCAATATAGACTTTCATAAAGCCTGAAAATTTTACATGTGATCCTGTTGCACGGAATGTAATATCTCCATTAATTAAATCAGCTGTTACGGTATCTAATACTGCTGGTGCCATTTGGCTCGCAATAAAACGTTCCCAAATTAGACGATACAGACGCAATTGATCACGTGATAACACTGCTTTTAATTGATCTGGATGACGTAATGTAGATGTTGGACGAATCGCTTCGTGCGCATCTTGTGCTTTCTCAGATTTTTTAGCTTGTTGTGAAACAGGCGTTGTATATTCTTCACCATATGTTTGCTCAATATAACTAAATGCTTCTTTTTTTGCTGTTTCTGAAATACGCGTAGAATCCGTACGCATATAAGTAATTAAACCTGTAATACCTTCTTTTTTACCTAGGTCAATCCCTTCATAAAGTTGCTGCGCTAACATCATTGTTTTCTTTGCGCGGAAATTTAACTTACGCGCAGCTTCTTGTTGAAGAGAAGAGGTTGTAAATGCCGCCGCAGCATTACGCTTACGTTCACGTTTTACAATTTTTGTAACTTTGAAATCTTCACCGTCTATTTGTTTTAAGATTGCATTTACTTCTTCTTCATTTGTTAATTTTACTTTGTCAGTGCCTGTGCCATAAAATAATGCATCAAATTGTTTTTTGTCCTTTTCAAATTGTGCATCGATTGTCCAATATTCTTCTGGTTTAAAATTATTGATTTCATTTTCACGGTCAATAATTAAACGTAAAGCAATAGATTGAACGCGACCTGCAGATAACCCTTTTTTGACTTTCTTCCATAGTAATGGGCTAATGTTATAACCTACTAAACGGTCTAAAATACGGCGAGCTTGCTGTGCATCAACTAAATCCATATCAATTGGACGCGGATGTTTAAAAGATTCTTTAATCGCATCTTTTGTAATCTCATTAAAGACGACACGACAATCCGAATCTTTATCAATATTTAATGCTGTAGCTAAGTGCCAAGCAATTGCTTCCCCTTCACGATCTGGATCGGCTGCGAGAAAGATTTTTTTCGCTTTTTTTGCTGCGTTTTTTAAATCTTGTAAGACAGGGCCTTTACCACGAATCGTAATATATTTCGGTTCGTAGTTATTTTCCGTATCAATACCCGTTTGACTTTTCGGTAAGTCACGAACATGACCTATAGAAGCTTTTACCTTATATTTTTTTCCTAAATATCGCTCGATTGTTTTGGCTTTCGCGGGCGATTCTACAATAACTAGATAATCTGACATGTGATTTCCCCCTTATGAGAGGTGAAGTTTCTTATTGAAAACAAATACCTGTTGCAAAATGTATAACAGAAATCCAAGTTTTGCAACCATTTTTCATTTCAAAAATAAAAAATCGGCCATTTCTTCAAGGATTTGAGAGCCATTCCATACAAGCGTAGCACCCTCTGAGGCCAATTTATGGGGTAATTCAGAGAGTGGTGACAAAATATTTCCAGGAAGCACAAAAATTGAGCGTCCGTGCTCTAATCCATAGTCAACTGTCGATAAAGTGCCACTCTTTTTTTGAGCTTCTGTCACAAGAATTCCCCAACTTATCCCACTAATCAATCGATTTCTCATTGGAAATTGCCATTTTTTTGGCCCCATATACGGTGGATATTCGCTAATCAGTAATTGTGTTTGACTCATCACTTTTATTAATCCCTCATGTTCCTTAGGATAAACATGTTGAAATCCATAGCCTAATACACCAATTGTAGCCCCTCCAAGCGTAATTGTCACATCATGAGCCATTTTATCAGCTCCTCTTGCCAAACCGCTTACAACGACAAATTCTTCGTTTAAAAGTGGTGGCAGTAAATGTTCTAGCGCATCTTTTGAATATTGAGTTGCTTTTCGAGATCCTACAACGGCAATTCTCCGTTCATTTTGTAAAATATTTATGTTTCCCTTTGTATAAATAACACTCGGTGGATCATAAATATGGCGCAAATTTTTAGGATAGGCTGCATCAAAAAAAGTAATCGGGATGATTTTTTGTTGTTTATAATATGAAGAAAAAGAAAAATGTCTATGTGCATTTAAAAAATGTTGTAATTTTAAGGCTTTTTGAGGTGTAATTTTGAGGAGTTTTGATAGTTGCATAGAAGAAATTTTTTCTAATGATTCGCATGATAACAAGGGCCATAAACGATTGATAGAAGCAGGCATAACATAATGTAATGCTAGTAAAAATTCTTTTAGTGATTGTTCGAACATACTTTTCATCCTCTCTTAAAAACACAAAAAGGACCGCGTATATAACGCGATCCCGATTTATTTATTTTAAAAATTAAACATGTTGTTTTTCAGCATGTGTTTTTACTTGATCGTAAAGACCTTGCTCTTTTACAACTTTAATAAATGTTTCACCAATTGTTGATGGTGTAGGAGCAACTTCAATACCTGCTGCGTTCAGTGCTGCGATTTTATCCGCTGCTGTACCTTTACCACCTGAAATAATTGCACCAGCATGACCCATTCGTTTGCCTGGAGGTGCTGTTTGACCAGCGATAAATGCAACAACTGGTTTTGTCATATTGTTTTTTACGTATTCAGCTGCTTCTTCTTCCGCTGTACCACCAATTTCACCAATCATAACAACACCTAATGTTTCTGGATCAGCTTCAAATTCTTTTAATACATCGATGAAATTTGTACCATTTACAGGGTCTCCACCAATACCAACTGCTGTTGTTTGACCAATACCTGCTGTTGATAATTGATGTACCGCTTCATAAGTTAATGTACCAGAACGTGATACAACACCTACATGGCCTTTTGTATGAATATATCCTGGCATAATACCAATTTTACATTCATCTGCTGTAATAACACCTGGGCAGTTCGGTCCGATTAAACGTGTTTTCTTGCCTTCCATATAACGTTTTACACGAACCATATCTAATACAGGAATATGTTCTGTAATACAGATAACCATATCTAATTCGGCTTCTACAGCTTCTAAAATTGAGTCAGCTGCAAAACGTGCTGGTACATAAATTACTGATACATTACATCCCGTTGCGTCAACAGCATCTTTTACAGTATTAAATACTGGAACACCTTCAACTTCAGTGCCGCCTTTACCTGGTGTAACGCCCGCTACGATTTTTGTACCATATTCAAGCATTTGTTTTGTATGGAAAAGTGCAGTTGAACCAGTAATACCTTGAACAAGCACTTTTGTATCTTTATTAATGAAAATACTCATGTTTATTCCACCCCTTCTTAGCCTACAAGCTCTACGATTTTTTGTGCGCCGTCTGCAAGTGATGCTGCTGCTACGATATTTAATGTTGAATTTCGTAGAATTTCTTTACCTAACTCAACATTTGTACCTTCTAAACGAACAACAAGTGGCACTTCTAAACCTAGTTCGCCTGCTGCCGCTACAACACCTTCTGCAATAACATCACATTTCATAATACCACCAAAAATATTAACGAAAATACCTTTTACATGTGCATCTGAAAGGATGATTTTAAATGCTTCTTTAACTTTCTCTGCTGTCGCGCTACCACCAACATCTAAAAAGTTTGCTGGACTGCCGCCGTAGTAACCGATTGTATCCATAGTTGCCATCGCAAGTCCGGCACCATTTACTAAACAACCAATTGAACCTTCTAGTGGAATATAGCTTAAATCATGTTTTGATGCTTCAATTTCTTTCGGATCTTCTTCATCGTAGTCCCGTAGTTCTACTACATCTGCATGACGATATAGACTATTACCATCAAAGTTGAATTTCGCATCTAATGCGATAACTTCATCCCCATTTGTTACAACAAGTGGATTAATTTCAACAATAGATGCATCTTTTTCGATGAATGTTTTATATAAACCTAGGAAAAGGTCTGCTGCTTTATTTATCAAATTATTCGGAATATTAATATTAAATGCAAGACGTCGTGCTTGGAAAGCTGTAAGGCCGACAATCGGATCCACCACTTCTGTGAAGATTTTTTCAGGTGTTTCTTCCGCAACCTCTTCGATATTCATACCGCCTTCTTCAGATCCCATTAATGTGACACGAGAAGTAGCACGGTCAACGAGTAAACTTACGTAATACTCTTTTTTAATATCTGAGCCTTCTTCTATGTAAAGGCGCTTGATTTCTTTACCTTCTGGACCAGTTTGGTGTGTCACCAATACTTTACCTAAAAGTTCTTTTGCATATTGTTCTACTTCGTCTAGTGATTTTGCGATTTTAACACCGCCTGCTTTACCACGCCCCCCAGCATGGATTTGAGCTTTCACTACTACTACCTCGGTGCCTAATTCTTTAGCTGCTTTCACCGCTTCTTTTGGTGAAAATGCAACGATACCTTTAGGAACCTTTACCCCATTTTGACGAAGAATCTCTTTCCCTTGATACTCATGGATATTCATGAAACTTCCTCCCATCTCTTTGTAAAACTTTCTGTTACCTATTTCATTGTATATAAAATATTCTGAACTGTCTATGTTTTATACTACAATATCTTTTATATTTTCTATAAAATTCTTCTTTAGACACAAAATCCGCTAAATTTCGCACCACGAAATTTAGCGGATTTTTTTTTGAACACCATCATATGTACGTTCTAATCGATAAATAAAAGCAAAAACCTCTGCAACTGCTTGGTACAATTCTTCAGGTATCGATTCATTTAAGTCCAATTGTCCAAGTAATTGAACAAGTGAGGGGTCTTCTTGAATTGGAATGTCATGCATTTTTGCCTGTTCTAAAATATTTTCAGCAATTTTCCCTTTACCTTTTGCCAGGACTTTTGGTGCTCCACCATCAGTTGGATCAAAACTTAATGCAACTGCCTCATGTCTTTTTTCATATTGTTCCGTCATATGCGCAAATCAACACCGCCTTCTCCATTAGTTGTTGTTGCATGAAAAATTGGTTTCACTTCTTTTTCCACACGTTCAAATGATTTTATTAAAACACCTGATAACTTATAATCATGTGTTTGTAATCCTTTTTCTAATGACTCACGTAGCGGTTCTGCAAATAATGCTAGATCTTGTTTTTCATTATACACAGTTACAGTAACTACGCGACTTTGAACTTGCATATCAATAATTGTTTCCTCTAGTGAAGCTAAATCTAAATAGAACATAACACGTGCATAATCCGTATCAATTTTACTATTCTTTTTCATACGTCCATTCCATTGCAAAGTTGCATCAGTTTGTCTACCAAATAATTCAAGAGGTACTTGCATAATCAATTGATGTTGTGGTCCATTCTCACCCGATAAAAAATGCATTCCATTCATACGAGATATGATATTTTCCGCTGCTTGACGTGTTGCAGAATGCGCTGATTCATCTTGTAATAGCGCCATTAATTGCGGTTTTAATTGTTGCTGCAATTGTTCTAAATTTGTCTCTTTATTATTTAAATTTGCTTCATAATTAAGTCCTAAATTTTGTAAGGTATGCCGTAAGATCGTTTCAAACGCTTTTCCATTCAGCTGCTGTTGTAATTGTAATTCAGTATTTTGCAATAGTTGCTGTGCTGTAGCATTTACATTTTTTGTTGTTTGATACGTTAGTGCTTCTAATGCTTCATCCATTAGCTTCGGTTGAACACCTAATAATTGCATCAATTGTGTTTTAGTTTGTTGTGACGCATTTTGTTGAAAAGGCTGTTGCTGTAGTTGGTCACTATAGTCTTTTACTAATTCTTGCTGAACTAGTTTAGCCAGATTTTGAATAGATTGTGCCGTTGCTGGCGTCGTATTAAATTTTTGGACCAATGTTTGGATAGCTTCTTTTGTAGCTACAGATAATTGCGTATCTTGATTCACAGATTGTGTTAATTGTGTTAAAACAGGTGCTATATTTGTTGATTTTGTTTGTACTACAGCCGTTAATAATTGTGCTGGCGTTAAAGAATCTGCTGTTTTCATTGCATTCGTCGTCGCTGTATTTAATTGAGCCGTATACGTATTCGTCGGTGAAATCTGCACCCGATTTAATGCTGTTATAATCGCTTCTTTGGAAGCTGTATTTAATCCTGTGTGATTTAAAACAGCCTGCTGTAATCCTATTCTAGCTTCTACATTTTGCGGACTTTGTTGAACAAGTTGTAACGCATTTTGTAGCGTCTGTGTTGGATTAGCATCAACTTTCCCTAAGGCGCCTGATAAGAAATTCATCATATTGGCATTTTGAGGTAATACGCCTGCTTGACGAAGCATAGATAACATCGCTTGTTTTGTTGACGCATTGGTTGCAGTAGAAATTAGACTATCTAGCATTTTCGCTAGCATTATACTACCTGTTTCAATCGCTAATGGTTTCTCCAAACGCAATAAACTATTTAATAATGTATCTTTAAGTGTCGTACTTAATGTTGCATCATTTTGAATCAATTGTTGCAAGTTATTTAATGCTGCCTGGAATCCTGTTTTAGCACCACCTTGAACAATCGCTTGCAATGAACTTTCTGTCATCGGTAGTTTTAATTGAACAATTTTGGATAAAGCATCTAGCGCTTGTGTCGTTGGAATCGTTGTGGCTCTCAACACTTGCTCTGCTTGAATAAGTTGTTCGCGTGACATTGGTACATCATTTTTCAAAAATTGCTTTACAATTTGCTGCATTTCTTTTGAATCCGGTAAATCCATGCTATTTATTAATTGTAGCGCCTGTTGTGACGCTGATTGTGACGTTAAGGGCCCTGAAACTACTTTTAAGGATAAATTAGGTGAAATAACCGTCACTTGAAAGAAATGCGCGTCACCGGCTTTTAATGGCGTTTCAAGTTGTGCCATCATTTTTTGATTCCCTACTTGAATTTCAACTTTCTGGTCCGGGTACAATTTTGTAATTGTGCCATGTAACACTTGTCCTTCTTTTACAACAACAGCTTGTTGTGTTGTTTGCATTTGTGACTGCTGTACATTTACACCTGTTAAATTCATCGTCTCATCCTTTCAAAAGCATTGTTTTTATCGGTTCAAATGTTTTACGGTGAATCGGTGTGACCCCAAGATGTTCCAACGCTTCTAAGTGTTGTTTTGTTCCATATCCTGCATGTTTTGCAAAACCATAACCAGGATATTTTTCATCCATCTCTTCCATATAATGATCTCGTGCAGTTTTGGCCAAAATAGAGGCTGCTGCAATAGCTAAGCTTTTTGCATCTCCTTTGATAATTGAACTTTGTGCTATTTCGATATCTAGCTTCATAGCATCGGCCAATACATAATCGGGCTTTACTGCCAAACGCTCAATAGATGTCTTCATTGATTCACGTGTTGCTTCATAAATATTAATATCATCAATCACTTCGACTGATTGAAAATGAACGGCGGTTGCTACTGCAGTTTGCATAATCTTCTCAATAAATTCTTCACGTTTATCATATGATAATTGTTTCGAGTCGTTTAACCCAAGCAATGCTTCACATGCATTATTCGGTAAAATCACAGCAGCTGTCACAACGGGGCCGGCTAGTGGTCCTCTACCCGCTTCATCAGTCCCGGCTATAAGAGAAGAACTGTTCTCACGAAATGATTGATCAAATGCTAACTTCGACTGGTGCTCATCTATTAATTTTTGCTGTTTCTCTTGTGCACGTTTCCATGATTTTAATGCATTTTGAGCGCCTGTACGTTCATCTTTGGCTAATTCATCCATCCAACTTTGCCATACTGTCTCTGTTGATAATTTCTCTTTAATTTCTTTAATCGTTGTCATCTACACTTACTCCTTTTATCGGTTAAAATTGTCACGATATAATGAAAAAATCGACAATGCCTAAAAGACATTGTCGATAAAGTGGCATTTACTCGTAATCTTCTACAAAATCAAATGTTAATTTTCCTAAATGTTCATTTCGAATGTCACGAACGATTAATTCAGATACCATTGAATAATCAATATCGCCACCTGACATTTTAATGTTGCGTAGTTTACCGATGTGATCAAATGTGCCAACAATTGGATCTGTTAAACCTTCAATTTGATAACGTTCATGTAAACGTTGAGGGTAATATGTTTCTAAAAAGTTTAGCCCAAAAATCGCTAAATCATCCATATTCATAATTGCATCTTTAATGGCACCCGTTACCGCTAATTTAGCTCCTACACGCTGATCTTCAAATTTTGGCCATAAAATCCCTGGTGTATCAAGTAATTCTAACTCTTTCCCAACCTTGATCCATTGCTGAGATTTTGTTACCCCTGGCATGTTACCTGTTCGTGCGATATTTTTTTTCGCTAAGCGGTTAATCATTGTCGATTTCCCAACATTTGGAATCCCCACAATCATCGCGCGAATGGCACGCGGTTTTAAACCTTTTTTACGCATACGATCCCATTTTTCTGCCAACACATCTTCCGCAGCTTTTGTAACGCGTTTTAATCCTTTACTATCAAGTGAGTTTACAGCTACTGCTTTATGTCCTTTTTCTTCAAAAAATTGAATCCAACGCTTAGTTTGCGTTTCATCTGCCATATCGGCTTTATTTAAAATGAGTAATCGTTTTTTTTGATGAATAATATCATCTAGCATGGGGTTACGAGATGACATTGGTAAACGTGCATCAATTAACTCAAAAACAATATCTACTAACTTTAAATTTTCTGTAACTTGTCGGCGGGCTTTAGCCATATGCCCTGGAAACCATTGAATTGTCATAATATCTCTCCTCTTAATCTATCGTACCAAAGTTTTCAATTGGCCAGAAGACAACGCTTGCCTTCCCTACAATTTTTTCTTTTGATACTAGTCCAATATGTCGACTGTCTTTACTATTTCGTCGATTATCACCCATTACAAAATAATATCCTTTTGGAATTATTTTTTTACCTGTGTAATCTAATAGGCTAAAATCTTCGGTTAGTGTACCACCATCAACAATTTGGTTTTTATAATCTTGTAAATACGTTTCATTTACTTTCTTGTCGTTAATGTATAGTTGATCATTTTTATATTCAAGTGTATCACCAGGAACCCCTATCACTCGTTTAATATAATCTTTCTTTTCAGGTGCGTGGAAAACAACAATATCAAAACGCTGAATATCTCCAACTTTATAATTTAGTTTATTTACAATCATACGTTCGCCACTTTCAAGAGTAGGCATCATGGACTCACCATCAACAACAATTGGTGTAAAGAGTACAAAGCGGATCAATGCTGCTAATAAAAAAGCAATAATAAGCGCTTTAATCCATTCCCATAAGTCGCTTTTTTCTTTTTTTAATTTTTCCTCTTCCATACAACCACCCCTCACTCTACATTATTTATTGTACAAGTATTTCTAAAAGCAGGCAAAAAGATTCTCTCTTTTAGACATGAAAAAAGTGTAGAGCAAATTGCTCTACACTCTTTTTTGCTAGTAAAAAGAAATTAGCGAATTTCTTTGATACGAGCAGCTTTACCACGTAAGTTACGTAGGTAGTATAATTTAGCACGACGTACTTTACCACGACGAGTAACTTTAAGTGCTGCGATTTTTGGTGTGTTAACTGGGAATGTACGTTCAACGCCTACACCGTAAGAGATTTTACGAACAGTGAAAGTTTCGCTGATACCGCCACCACGACGTTTGATTACAACACCTTCGAATTTTTGGATACGTTCGCGAGTACCTTCGACAACTTTAACGTCGATAGATACTGTGTCACCAGGACGGAAAGCTGGCATATCAGTACGTAATTGTTCTTTTGTGATTTCTGTAATAATGTTTGACATTTTATTTTCTCCTTTGACAGATGCTCATATAGTTCGCTTAATGGTTGCTACAGCGGAACACCGTAATACGGCATTTCTTTAAGAAATGCACTTTAAATACTAACATATCTATACGTTTGTTTCAAGTCCATTTCCTTGTCACAGATGATTATTTTTCATACCCAAGTGAACGTAAATAGCTCTTTTGTTTTGGTGTAAGATTAATATTCTCTAATAAATCAGGTCGACGTTCGAATGTACGTTTTAATGATTGTTCTTCACGCCATTCTGCAATTTTCGCATGATTTCCAGACATTAAAACATCCGGAACTTTCATCCCACGAAAGTCTGCTGGGCGTGTGTAATGTGGATGCTCCAATAAACCTGTAGAGAATGAATCATTAATATGTGAAGCTTCTTGTCCCAATACACCTGGTAAAAGGCGCACTACACTATCAATGATTGTCATGGCAGCAAGCTCACCACCTGTTAACACAAAATCACCAATTGAAATTTCATCGGTAACAAGGTGCTCACGAATACGCTCATCGTACCCTTCATAATGACCACAAAGGAAAATCAAATCTTCTTCTAAAGATAGTTCTTCTGCTTTCTTTTGAGAATATCGTTCACCTTGAGGACACATTAAAATAATACGAGGTTTTTTGCCTTGTGCTTGCAATGCTTCTACAGCATTAAATAATGGCTCAGGTTTCAATACCATACCCGCGCCACCGCCGTAAGGGTAGTCATCTACTTGATTATGTTTATTGTTTGAAAACGAGCGAAAATCCGTTACATCAAATGTTACAGCACCTTTATCTTGTGCTTTTTTCATAATAGATGCATTAAAAACACCATCGAACATATCTGGAAACAATGATAAAACTTGAATATTCATCATGATAATAAACCTTCCATTAATTCAATTGTGACGCGTTTATTTTCAACATCTACTTCCTTAATTACTTCAAAAATAACCGGTAAATAATGCTCTTTACCATCTATGCCTGTAACAGTCCAAACATCATTGGCACCCGTTTCAAAAATTTCTTTAATTTTACCAATTTCATTGCCATTTTCATCAAACACGTCACAACCAACGATTTCATGATAATAAAATTCATCTTCTTCTAATTCTTCAAGGAAGTTTTCATTTACTTTTAGCATGCTTCCTTTGAATTTTTCAACATCATTAATATTTGGATAACCTTCAAATGAAAGAAGAATAAAGTTTTTATGTTTTCGAGCAGTTTTAATAATAACTGTTGTAGGACGTTTTTCACCCGGCGCAAAAATACCAAGTTTTGCACCTACTTCATAACGATCTTCTGGAAAATCTGTTTGTGAAATCACACGAACTTCACCACGAATACCATGTGTATTAACAATTTTACCAACGTTGTACCATTTCATACTAGGACACCTCTTTTTTATACTTATATACAACAAAAAAGGAAGGAACCAATGCTCCCTCCTTTTACGCTAATCTATGATGTCGACATATGTCTTCTTCATATGGTGACTGCTTGCAGCAGAATAAACAATTGTTCGAATCGCTTTCGCGACACTTCCTTGTTTACCTATGACTTTGCCGACATCTTGAGGATGGACAGCAAGTTTATAAACGACACGATTTTCTGATTCATTCACCGTAATGCGAACATCATCTGGAAAATCGACTAGTGGTTGTACAATTGTTTTAATCAGCTGTTCCACAACGTCACCCCCGATTATTTATAAGGTAAAATTATTTACCTTGTTTTGATTCATGGAATTTAGCCATGATACCTTGTTTCGAGAACAAGTTACGTACAGTATCAGATGGTTTTGCACCATTAGCTAACCAAGATAATGCTTTTTCTTCATCAATTTTAACTTCTTCTGGAGAAGTTAATGGATTGAATGTACCGATTGTTTCAATAGAACGACCGTCACGTGGAGAACGTGAATCAGCAACTACGATACGGTAGAAAGGAGCTTTTTTAGCACCAATACGTTTTAAGCGAATTTTTACTGCCATGTTTCTTTGCACCTCCGAATAAGTTTCACACAAGATAGTATAATATCAAGCTTTCGATTGTTTGTAAAGTGTTTTTTCTTAACACAAGTTATTCTACAGGATTCTGAGTAAGATTACAAGTGTTTGTAAAGTATTTTTTCTTAACAACTAAAAACAATTAATTCTACGGATTTTTTAAGCTATTTAGCATACGAAAAACTCTACAAATGCAGAGCTTTTGTATTACATTTTAAATAATGAATCCATACCTGGTAATTTCAGCTTTTTCTTTTTACCTGCACCAGGTGCACCGGCTAATCCAGACATTTGTTTCATCATTTTTTTCATTTCATCAAATTGCTTAATCAAACGGTTAACTTCTTGTACTGAACGCCCAGATCCTTTAGAAATACGTTTACGACGGCTCGCATTAATAATTTCTGGATTTGTGCGCTCTGCAATCGTCATTGATTGAATAATCGCTTCAATATGATTAATTTGTTTATCATCAAAGTTCATTTTATCTAACCCTTTGACTTTGTTCATACCAGGAATCATTTTAATAATATCTTCCAATGGACCCATTTTCTTCACTTGACTCATTTGATCAAGGAAATCGTCAAAAGTAAAACTTTGTGTTTTGAATTTTTCTTCTAATTCTTTTGCTTTGTCCGCATCAACCGTTGCTTGCGCTTTTTCAATAAGTGATAATACATCACCCATACCTAAAATGCGCTGTGCCATACGTTCTGGGTGGAATGGTTCAAGTGCATCCATTTTTTCACCCATACCAACAAATTTGATTGGTTTCTCTGTAACTGAGCGAATTGATAATGCCGCACCACCACGAGTATCCCCATCTAATTTAGTTAATACGACACCTGTAATTCCGACAGCTTCATTAAAGCTTTCCGCTACGTTTACAGCATCTTGACCTGTCATTGCATCAACAACTAAGAATACTTCATCCGGCTCTTTAAGTGCTCGAATATCTTTTAATTCTTGCATTAATGCTTCATCGATGTGTAATCGACCAGCTGTATCGATGATCACAACATCGTGATGCTCTTCTTTAGCCAATTCAATTGCTTCACGAGCAATCTCTACTGGTGAAACATCCGTTCCTTTGTCAAACACTGGGATTGACAATTGTTTTCCTAGTGTTTGTAGTTGTTGTACAGCTGCTGGACGATAAACATCGGCTGCTACAAGTAATGGCTTTTTATTGTATTTTTTACGTAATACATTTGCTAGTTTCCCTGTAGTAGTCGTTTTACCGGCACCTTGTAAACCTACCATCATAATAACAGTCGGCGGACGAGTCGAGAATTTAACAGGTGATTGTTCGCCACCCATTAATTGTGTTAATTCTTCTTGAACAATTTTAATAACTTGTTGACCCGGCGTTAAGCTTTGCATAACGTCAGAACCTACTGCACGTTCACTAACTGATTTTACGAATTTTTTTACTACTTTTAAGTTAACATCGGCTTCGATTAAAGCAAATCGAACTTCACGCATCATTAATTTAACGTCTTGTTCTGTTACTTTACCTTTACCTTTAATTTTGGCAATTGTACCTTGGAGTCGCTCTGATAAGCCTTCAAATGCCATAGTGGTCGCCCCCTAATCCCATTCTTTCAATTGTTCAATATAACGTAATGCATCCTCTTTTGGCGCATTTTCTTCAATTGCTGCAATTAATGCCAGCGCAATTTGCTGTCTTTTTTGAAACTTTGTAAAAAGTTGAAGTTTTTCTTCATATTCTTCAAGCATCGCTTCCGTACGTCGGATATTATCATAAACTGCTTGGCGTGATACTTTATATGATTCTGCAATTTCTCCTAATGACAAATCATCTAAATAATAAAGTTGCATATAGCTTCTTTGTTTATCCGTTAGAAGTGCTTGATAAAAGTCAAAGAGAAAGTTCATACGTGTTGTTTTTTCTAATAACATACATAACCTCTCCTTTACATACATATTCCATCGTATCATATAAGAAAAGCGAGGACTCTGTCAAGGTAAACCCCTTGTCCAAAACCTCGCTTTTTATTGATATATCAACGTTTATCGTTGTTTATACGTCTTTGTGTTATTCATCCAATTCATCGATTTGTTTATCTAATGAATCTGCGAATAAACCATACACATAACGTTCCGCATCAAATGGTTGTAAGTCATCCATTTTTTCACCAAGACCAACAAATTTAACTGGAATATGCAATTGATTACGAATGGCTAATACAATACCACCTTTTGCAGTACCATCTAATTTCGTTAATACAATCCCTGTTACTTTTGTAGCTTCCTTGAATGTTTTCGCTTGTACAAGTGCATTTTGTCCAGTTGTAGCATCTAAAGCTAATAAGACTTCATGCGGTGCACCTGGTACTTCACGTTCGATAACACGATGTACTTTTTGAAGTTCATTCATTAAGTTAACTTTATTTTGTAAGCGACCCGCTGTATCACAAATTAAAATATCTACTCCGCGGTTCTTGGCTGCATTGATTGCGTCATACATAACAGCTGCTGGATCCGAGCCTTCTGATTGTTTGATCACTTCAACACCCACTCGGTCGCCCCAAACTTGCAATTGGTCAATTGCACCAGCACGGAATGTATCACCAGCTGCCAGCATAACTTTTTTACCTTGTTGTTCAAAACGATGCGCTAATTTGCCAATTGTTGTTGTTTTACCAACACCATTTACACCAACAAATAAAATAACTGTTAATTCACCATCTGGTTGCATATTTAAATCAGTAATATCAGCTTCACCTTGCTCATAAATTTCCACTAATTTTTCCGAGATAACTGCTTGAATACCATCTGTTGATTTAATATTTTTGCGTTTTACTTCCATTTCAAGTTCATCGATTAATTGCATTACTGTTTCAAATCCAACATCGGCTTGTAGTAATAATTCTTCTAATTCCTCGAAAAACTCTTCATCTACTGTACGGTAACGTGCTACTAAATCATTTACTTTTGAAGAAAATGAATTACGTGTTTTTTCAAGACCATGCTTGAATTTTTCAGTAATTGCTGCTGGAGAAAACCAATGACGCTTTTGCTCTGATTCTTCTTTAGTTTCTGACTCTTCTTCAACAATCGTTGGTAGTTCTTCTAAAGCCTCTTCAACGACTGGTTCTTCGATTACTTCAGGTTCTTCCACAATTTCTTTGACAGGCTTTTCTACCGATTCAATTACTTTTGTTGTTTCCTCTGCTTGGCTTTCTTCGATTTCAGCATTGTCCTCTATGGCACCTGCTTCATTTGTTTCTTCTAGTTGTTCTAACTGTTCTTCATCTTTTTTACCAGTTAGCTTTTCTTTCATACGTTGTAAAAAGCCCATACTTCATTCCGCTCCTTTAGGACATCTCTTGTTCTAATTTTACTGATACGAGTTTTGAAACGCCGGATTCTTGCATCGTAATACCATACAACACATCGGCGCCTTCCATCGTACCTTTACGGTGCGTGATCACGATAAATTGTGTATCATCGCTGAATTTTTTCAAGTATTGACTATAGCGACTAACATTCGCTTCGTCAAGCGCTGCTTCGACTTCATCCAAAATACAGAAGGGTACTGGACGAGTTTTTAAGATTGCAAATAATAAAGCAATTGCTGTCAATGCACGTTCCCCACCAGATAATAAACTCAAGCTTTGCAATTTCTTACCAGGTGGTTGCGCAACAATTTCAATACCCGTTTCTAATAAGTTTTCTGGGTCTAACAAAATTAAATCTGCTTTACCACCACCAAATAATTCACGGAAAACTTCTTGGAAATGTGTGCGAATAGACGTAAATGTCTCACTAAACCGAGCTGTCATTTCTTCATCCATTTCACGAATGGCTTCATGCAACGTATCTTTCGCCTCCAATAAATCATTGCGTTGATTTGTTAAGAATTCTTGACGTTCAGACACGGTTTTGTATTCTTCAATAGCGTGTACATTCACATCGCCAAGCTCATCAATTGACTGACGTAATAACTTCACTTTACGCCGTGCTGTATCAATATCAACATCAACAGCTTCCTCAAGCAATGCTTCTTGGAATGTTAAGTCGTATTCTGTTAACAATTGATTTTCTTGATTGCTACGGTTTGCATCAATACGATTCATTTTCACATCGATGTCACGAATAGCGTTTAGCACGCCTTGGTGAACACGTTGTGCTTCTGTAAGCAATGTATCGACGTTTTGAATCGTTTTTTGCAATTCTGCACGTTTTACTTTTGCATTAGCAATAGAAGTGTTTAAAGTATCTCTACGCGCTTTCAATGATACAGTACGCTCTGTCAATTCTTCCTCAGAAGGGCCTTCTTCTCCTTCGCTTGTTAATAACCATTCACGTTCTTGTTGTTGAGCATGCAAATGCTGTTTACTTGTCATTAATTTATTTGTTAAGTCTTCTACTTGCATACGAAGTTGTAGTACTTGCTCAGCTTTTACAGCCTGCTGTGCTTTTGCATCAGCTAAATCACTTTGCAATTGATCACGTTCGGTTATACTTTGTGCTTTTAATGACTCTAAGCGCTCTACATCTTTATTTAATGTAGCTGTCTCTTCATCTAAAGATACTAAACGTTTTTCAAGGGTGATTTTTGAATCTTCCAATGAACCTAAACGACTTGTGACATCTTGCTGTTCAGAATCAAATAAAGAAACACGTTGTGATAAGCGCTTAACCGTCGCTGAAATGGTTTCTAGTGCGATATTTTGGCGATATTCACGTTGTTTTAATGTATCCCCTCTTTGACGCTGTTGCTCCAACTCTGCTTCTTTTAAACCGACACGTTTTTCTAGTTCTTTCACTGTTTGTTCTGCTGCTAAGATAGAGACTTGCAATTTATCTACATTGTCTGTTAACTGTTCTAATTCTGCTTTACGACTAAATACAGGGTTTTGTTTATTTGTCGATCCACCCGTCATTGAACCACCAGCATTTACGACATCGCCTTCTAATGTAACGATACGGTAGCGATAATGACATGCGTTTGCGATAGCTTTAGCGCCGTCCAAATCTTTGGCGATAATAACATGCCCTAATAAATGAGCAACAATCGTATCAAACGTTTCTTCTGCTTCAACAAGTTTGTCAGCTGTGTTGATAAATGATGGATGTCCCGCTACACGCGTTAATACATCTGTTGGAATTTGACGCGATTTCATAATATTCTTCGGTAAGAACGTAGCACGTCCACCGTTATGATTACGTAAATAATGAATCGCTTGGCTCGCATGTTTATCCGTTTCCGTAATAATATGCTGTGCTGTTGCACCAAGCGTTGTTTCAATAGCAGTTGCATAAGGAGCCGGCACTTGCAACATTTCGGCTACAGCGCCATGAATACCTGTTAAACGATTTTCATCACGAGCTTGTAAAATCATTTTAGGACCTTTATAAAAGCCTTCAAAATTTGATGATAGCTCTTCTAACGTTTCTTTACGTCCTTGCATGGTTTTCAATTGATTATAGCCTTGATAAAGCATGTCTCGTTTTTTCGAATACATGTCACGTAATTTTTTATACGTCTCTTGTGATTCTTTATAACGTGCTAATTGCTCAGCTAATTCAATCGAAATGGCTTCTAGTGATGCCGCAGCTTGTTCTTTTTCTGCGTTATGACGACGTAACTCTTCAATTGTTTCTCCAGAAGCGGATGACATTTTTGTTGTCTCTGCTTGCTCTTGTTCCAATTGACGAATAATATTTTTTAATTCGTTATTTGTGGCAGCACGCTCACTTAAACGATCAACATAAACATTTTTAAGTTGTTCAATTTCACGCTCAATTTCAGATGTAGAACGTTCCAAAGTTTGTGTCATCTGCTTTACTTCTTGACAAATCTCTTTAAACGCAACGTCATACTCTGCTAGTTGTTGTGCCTTTACTTCTTTCAAAGCAGCATCTTGTTCATATTGTATTTTGGCAGTTTGAATTGATTTTTCTAAACTTGCTAGTTGTTGTGAAATATTTTGACGTTTTTGTAATAAGACCGCTTTACGTCCTTCATAGCGTTCTACATCTGTACTAACATCTACAAGTTCTGCTTGCTCTAAATCCAATGTTGTATCAATTGTTTGAAGTGCTTCGCGATGCATACGTTGCTCTTTTTGAAGCGCTTCGATCTCTAATTGTTGTGCATTTCCTTTTTCGGAAAGAGTACTTTTTTGCACAGCCAATTGTTTGAAAGAAGTTTCTAACATTTCGATATCATGGATTAAGACAGCAATATCAATGCCTCGTAGTTCTTTTGTCATCGACACGTAGTCTTCTGCGGCAGATGCCTGAATACGCAACGGTTCAATACGTCCGTCTAATTCATGTAAAATATCGAGCACACGATTTAAATTATCATCTGTTTCAAATAGTTTATGCTCTGCTTTTTTACGTCGTTTTTTATATTTTAAAACACCAGCAGCTTCTTCAAAAATCGCACGACGGTCGTCTGGTTTACTGTTTAAAATTTCATCAACACGACCTTGTGAAATAATTGAAAAAGCTTCTTTTCCTAGTCCAGAGTCTAAAAATAAATCTGTAATATCTTTCAAGCGACAGCTTTGTTTATTTAATAAATATTCGCTTTCACCCGAACGATAGACACGACGAGAAACGCTCACCTCATTATAAGAAAGTGGCAAGCGTTCATCTTCGTTATCTAGGATGAGCGTTACTTCTGCAAAGTTAAGCGGTTTGCGTGAGTCACTACCCGCAAAAATAATATCTTCCATTTTTGCACCACGTAGCGATTTCGCTGATTGTTCGCCAAGTACCCATCGAATGGCATCTATGACGTTACTTTTACCACTACCATTTGGACCGACTACCGCCGTCACTCCTGGCACAAAGTCAATTCCGATTCGATCGGCAAAAGATTTAAAACCAATCACTTCAAGCCGTTTAAGGAACAAAATAATACCCCCTACTAATCTTTTGCCTCATTAGTCTATACTGTTGTACATTCACGTACGTTCTGTTTGCTATTGGGCTTCGTTGTTATTTTTATTCATTTGTTGTTTTTTAAAAGCAACCATAGCACTTTGAGCAGCTCGTTGCTCAGCTTCTTTTTTCGATTTACCATTCCCGACACCTAACTCTGCACCACTTAACATGACTTGAGATACGAAAGTACGGTTATGCGCTGGACCATTTTCTTTAATAATAGTGTATTGAAGCGCACCTGAGTTTGCTTGTTGCACCATTTCTTGTAATTGACTTTTAAAGTCCATTACATGTGAAAACATACCGAGCTCTACTTTTGGAAAAACGACTTTTTCCAAGAAGCCAACAACTGTTTCTAAACCTTGGTCTAAATATAAAGCACCGACAAATGCTTCGAAGCAGTCCGCAAGTAATGCTGGACGTTCACGACCGCCTGTAATTTCTTCCCCTTTACCTAGTAACACAAATTGTCCAAAATTTAGTTCGTTTGCAAAGATAACAAGTGACGGTTCGCAAACAATCGCTGCGCGAAGTTTTGTTAATTCGCCTTCTGTCATTTTAGGGAATTTCAGGAATAAAAACTTAGAAACAGTTAGCTCTAACACTGCGTCACCTAAAAATTCAAGACGTTCATTGTCTTCATATTGTTTGCGGCGATGCTCGTTTACATAAGATGAGTGTGTAAACGCATTGTATAATAAATTTTTATTACCAAAGTGTAAGCCTAAAATATTTTGTAATTTTTCAAATTTAGCGCGAGCCTGTTCAGGGATTGCACCGTTTTTTTGTGATAATTCTTCGATTTCCATCGTTCATCAACCTTCTTAGTTTGCTAAATTAGTACTCTTTGATAGTGTACCTTTTTCTTACGCAATGTGCAAAACATTAAAAAATTTGTCACAAAAACATAACTTCCCTTGCAGCAAGCTACAAGGGAAGTTTAAGTATTTATTCAAAACAGCTTATGTGATTAAGCTTGTGCTTTCTCGATGAATGACACTGCATCACCAACTGTTTGGATTTTTTCAGCATCTTCATCTTCGATTTGCATATCGAATTCTTCTTCAAATTCCATTACTAATTCAACAACGTCTAGTGAATCAGCACCTAAATCTTCACGGAATGATGCTTCCGGTTTTACTTCGCTTTCGTCAACACCTAAACGGTCAACGACAACTTTGCTTACGCGTTCTAAAACTGTAGCCACAAAATACACCTCCTCTCAAAGACTAACTGGTATGACCAGTTTATGATTTCTAGCATAGTATAGCATTTTTCATCGGTGAATAAAAATAATATTTATTACATCACCATGCCGCCATCAACATGTAGTACTTGACCTGTCATGTAGCGGCTTGCATCGCCTGCTAAGAACGATACCACATCTGCAATATCTTCAGGCTGTCCTAATTTTGCTAATGGAATTTGAGCTTCCATACCTGCTTTTGCCTCTGCTGGCATAGCATCTGTCATTTCCGTTTCGATAAAGCCTGGTGCAACAGCATTTACTAAAATATTACGTGCTGCTAATTCTTTTGCAGATGTTTTTGTTAAACCAATGACCCCCGCTTTAGATGCTGTGTAATTCGCTTGCCCAGCATTCCCAACAATTCCGACAACTGACGCCATGTTAATGATGCGCCCTGCACGTTGTTTCATCATTGGACGTGCTACAGCCTTCGTACATAAAAAGACTGATTTTAAGTTTGTATCGATTACTGCATCCCAATCGTCTTCTTTAAGACGCATTAATAAGTTATCGCGCGTAATGCCCGCATTATTTACTAGCACATCAATTGTGTCAAATGTTTCAAGCGTTGTATCGATTAACTTTTTAACATCGTCCGCTTCTGCAACATTTGCCTGAACGATAAGTGCTTCTACGTTAAATGCTTGTACTTCTTTAGCGACTGCTTCTGCACGTTCTTGAGAACCACTATAGTTGACAACAATATTGTAGCCGTCTTTTGCTAATTTCAAGGCAATTGCACGACCAATTCCGCGGGAAGCACCTGTTACGATTGCTGTTTTAGACATGAGACCACTCCTTTGCTTGTGTTAACACATCTTGTAATGATGCTTCATCATAAATACAGTACGTTGTTGCTTTACGATCCACTTTCTTCACTAAACCGCTTAATACTTTTCCCGGGCCACACTCAATAAATGTATCGACACCTTGTGCTAATAATTCACGAATTGACTCTTCAAAACGTACTGGTGAATACAACTGTTCCACTAATAATTTTTCAATCTCTTCAGGTCGCGTAACAGGCTTTGCCGTTACATTCGCAATAACCGGAATTTGCGCTTCGTGTAATTCAATCGCATCTAAGGCTGCTTTTAATCGTTCTGCCGCAGGTTTCATCAACGCCGAGTGGAATGGTCCACTAACGTTTAACGGTAATGCACGACGTGCGCCTGCTTCTTTTGCACGTTCACATGCTACTTCTACTGCATGTTTTGTACCAGAAATAACAATTTGACCTGGACAATTTAAGTTCGCCATTTGGACAACTTCACCAAGTTCTGACGATACTGCTTCCGTGACAGCGCCAAGTTGTTCTGAATCTAACGCTAAAATAGCGGCCATAGTTCCTTCACCTGCAGGAACTGCCTCATTCATTAATACACCGCGCTTATGAACGATTTTCACAGCATCTTCAAAACTCATTACTCCTGAAGCTACTAACGCTGCATATTCACCTAAGCTATGACCAATTGTGAAATCCGCTTTAATACCTGCATCTGCTAGTTGTTTTGCTACAAGTACACCAGTTGTTAAAAGTGCAGGTTGTGCATTGTATGTAAGTGTTAATTGATCTTCTGGGCCTTCTAACATAAGTGATGATAAATCATATGCTACAAGCGAATCCGCATCTTTATAGAAATTTGCGTAAGCACCTGTTAAGAGTTCAGCACCCATACCTACTTTTTGAGAGCCTTGTCCTGGAAAAAGAAAAGCAATTTTTGTCATGTTAATTCTCCTTTGAAATCGTAGAATCAATCGTTGCGCAGACATTATGTTTCACCATTTTTCGTGCTTGACGAATTGCACTGTAAAAACCTTGTGCATCTGATGAGCCATGCGCTTTAATAACTGGGGCTTTCAATCCAAATAATACCGCTCCACCATATTCTTTATAGTCCATTTTATTTTTAATGGTTTTCAAGCTTGGTTTCATTAAAACCGCGGCTACTTTCGTTTTTGTTGATGACATAAAGCCCTCTTTTAATAAAGAAAACAATGCACCAACAGACCCCTCGATTGTTTTTAATACCATGTTGCCAGTGAACCCATCTGTCACAACAACATCAGCGGCGTGATTTAATAATTCCCGCGCTTCGACGTTACCGATAAAATTAATCGGTGCTTCTTTTAATAAATCAAAAGCATGTTTTGTTAAATCATTACCTTTTTTATCTTCTGTACCAATATTTAATAAACCTACAGTTGGGTTTTTTACGCCGCGCACTTGTTGCGCATAAATGCTACCCATAATCGCATATTGTACAAGATTTTCTGGTTTAGCATCTGCATTCGCACCTAAATCAAGCATATCAAAACCAGCATCATCCAATGTTGGTAGTGTTGTTGATAATGCGGGGCGGTCAATGCCGTCAATACGACGAACAATAAATAAACCAGCTGCCATTAAAGCACCTGTATTCCCAGCAGATACGCATGCTTCTACTTCACCATCAGCAACAGCTTGCGCTGCACGCACCATTGAAGCATCTTTTTTACGACGAACGGAGCGCACTGGCTCATCTGTTCCTTCGATTACTTCTATACAATGAATTACTTCTAAACGATTATGCTGTTTTAAAAAAGGTTTCATTTTCTCTTCGTCGCCATAAAGAACGATTTCTAAATCAGAAAAATCTGCAAGCGCTTTGTAGACACCTTCAATAATTTCTTTTGGCGCATTGTCGCCACCCATACCATCAATTGCAAATTTCATTTTATTCACCTTTACCTTTCGTACGGTACATTTCAAAATCTCCCGTAAACACTGTCGTACCATTTACTGTTGATGTCACACTTACAAATGTACGATTATTGTCATCACGACTTGTTACAGTTGCTTTTGCAATAACGCGATCTCCTGCATGTACAGGGCGCGTGAATGATAACGTTGATTTAACAGTTAACGCTAAATCGTCATCAATGACAGCGACCGCCAATGAATTTGCTTGTGCAAATAAATGGTGTCCTCGTGCAATATTATTACGCTGGAAAACATGATCCTCTGTCACATCAAAAATAGACAATGCTCGTTCATCTAACTCGATATCAATAATCTCACCAATGATTTCATCGAGAGGTAAAGTTTTTACTTCATTTTCAAAATTATGTGCTGCTACGTCTTTAATGCGTTCGCGTAACTCGGGGATAGATAATTCCATACGGTCTAATCGGATTGTTTGAACACTAACATTAAATTTTGTTGCCAGTTGATCATCCGTAATAAAAGGATTATCTTCAATAGTCTGTTTTAACAACTTTTGTCGTTCTTTTTTTGAATACTTCATCGTTTCAATATGCCGCTCCCTTTGTATTAGCACTTGGTACTAATATCAGTATATAAATATAAAAAGGAGAATGCAAGTATAAATTGCACTCTCCACTTCTAATCAATGCGCTCACCCGTCATAACACCTGACTTTTCAAGTGATTCACGCAGTGGACCATACTCCTCGTCATGCCAAAATTCATCGGTATACACAAGGTTGTTCGCATCGCGTCGTGCTGTTTCTAATGCTCGATAATCATGAACTAAATCAGCCATTTTAAATTGTGGTATACCACTTTGTTTACGCCCAAAAAAGTCGCCCGGACCGCGAAGTTCTAAATCTTTTTCAGCAAGGCGGAATCCATCATTCGTTTCGGTCATAGAAATCATGCGTTCTTTTCCTTCTTCGCTTTTAGGATCCGCTACTAGTACACAATAAGATTGATGCTCCCCGCGCCCTACACGTCCTCTTAACTGGTGTAACTGTGCGAGGCCAAAACGCTCTGCATCATAAATAACCATAAACGTGGCATTTGGTACATTCACACCAACTTCGACAACGGTTGTTGATACGAGTACATTGATAGCACCTTCGCTAAATGACCGCATAACCGCATCTTTTTCATCGGCTGGTAAACGACCATGCATAAGTCCTACTGTAAATTTATCAGCAAAAATAGTTTGTAGCTGCGCATGAAGCTCCACTGCATTTTGGACATCTAATTTATCCGACTCCTCAATCAATGGACAAATCAAATAAGCTTGACGTCCTGCTGCCAATTCCTGCTCCATACGTTGTAAGACTAGATTGAACTGCTCCGCTTTCAGCCAATTTGTTTCAATTACTTTTCGCCCTGCTGGCATCTCATCAATAATGGATACATCCATTTCGCCAAAAGCTGTAATCGATAATGTACGTGGAATAGGTGTCGCCGTCATAAACAACTGATCAGGACTTTCTCCTTTTTCACGTAACACGCGCCGTTGGTTGACACCAAAGCGATGCTGTTCATCGGTAATCACAAGCCCTAATTTATGAAACGCAACATCTGGTTGGATCAATGCATGTGTACCAATTAACACATCAATGTCGCCAGTTGCTAAATCTGCTAATAATGCCCGACGTGCTTTTGCTTTCGTAGAACCAGATAATAACTCAACACGAACATCAAATGGCTCTAGCCAGCTTCGTAAATTTTCTAAATGCTGCTCTGCTAAAATTTCAGTAGGAGCCATTAAAGCACCTTGAAATCCTGCTGTCACTACTGCATAAAGGCCACTCGCTGCAACGACGGTTTTACCCGAACCTACATCACCTTGTAGTAAACGGTTCATTCGTTGTGGCGTTAGCAAGTCCTTACAAATTTCATTAACAACACGTTTTTGCGCCCCTGTTAAATCATATGGTAGAGCCGCAAAAAATGTGCGTAATTTTTCAACATCATAGTGAATCGCTAAGCCAGCCTCGTCTTCACGACGTACTTTACGAAGCGCCTGCATCTTTAGCTGAAAGACGAGTAATTCCTCGTATACAAAGCGTCTACGTGCTTGCTTTGCATGCATCGCATTTTGAGGGAAATGCACGCCTTCTAATGCTTCATGAATTCCTAATAGCTTATATGACTCTCGCAATTTTCCTGGCAAAGTTTCCGGTATCATGAATGCTACTTCATCTAATGCTTGTCTCATAAAATGACGGTATTTTTTTTGTGTTAATTTCCCTTTTAAGCTATAAACGGGTTCAAAATCTGCCTGTGCATCTTTCGGTCCAAAGTGAACTTGTGAACCACTAATTTGCTGACGGCCTTGATCCCATTTGCCAGTTACAGTAATAATCGCACCCGGCTCTAATTTATTTTTTAAATATGCTTGATTAAAAAAAGATACGCGAATCAAATGGTTGCCTACAAGCATTTTAAATTGTAAGCGTGAACGACCTTTGCCCATAAACATGACATTTGGTACACTTTCAACGCGTCCTTCCACTGTCACACGCTCATTGTGAGGGGTTTGTGCTAAATCTTTCAGTCGAAAATCTTCATGGCGAAACGGAAATGTCATAATTAGTTCTTCTATTGTATGGACACCCATCTGTTCTAAATTTTCGGCAGCTGTCTTCCCAACACCCTTAAGCTCTGTAACAGGGCTTTTTAAATCAATTGCCACTGTTCGCTACAGCTCCTCCAAAAATACGTTTTTCTAACCAGCGACCGGTTGGTGTAGCAGCCAATCCGCCTTGTGCCGTTTCACGTAGTGCAGAAGGCATCGTTTGACCAATTCGATACATGGCATCGATTACTTCATCTGTTGGAATGCGACTTTCAATCCCTGCTAATGCCATATCAGCAGCTACCATTGCATTCGCTGCACCCATTGCATTACGCTTTACACAAGGTACTTCAACTAGCCCAGCTACAGGGTCACATACTAAGCCTAGCATATTTTTTAGTGAAATGGAGAATGCATGTGCAGATTGTTGCGGTGTTCCACCTGCCATTTCAACAATTGATGCTGCCGCCATTGCAGCTGCTGAACCTACTTCCGCTTGGCAACCACCCGCCGCACCTGAAATAGACGCATTATTTGCGACAACAAAACCAAATGCACCTGCTGTAAATAAAAAACGTACCATTTGTTCATGCGTAGGATTTAATTTATTTTTAACCGCAAATAACACACCCGGTACAACCCCTGCTGAGCCTGCTGTTGGTGTGGCGCAAATCATGCCCATCGCGGCGTTTACTTCGTTCGTTGCAACAGCTTTGCTAACAGCATCTAATAAGAAATCTCCGCTCAATCCTTTACCAGACTGAATGTATTTTTGCATTAATACAGCATCGCCACCTGTTAGACCAGTAACCGATGTGACACCTTTTAATCCACGTTCAATTGCTTGGTCCATAACTTCTAAGTTACGTTCCATTTGGGTAAAAATTTCTTCACGCGTACGTTCAGACATCCCCATCTCTTGCTCAATCATAATCTCTGATAATAATTTATTTTCATTTTCTGCGCGTTCGACTAATTCACGAACGTTACGAAATAACACTTCCATCTTCATTCCTCCTAGCTATTTTTGATACGTGATACTTGCGTAATATTCGGTAGTCTTTCTAGCTCATTTAAAATATCTTCATGTAGATTTTGATCGACTTCAATGACCATTAAAGCCATCGTACCGCGTTCTTTCCGTGACACTTCCATATGTCCAATATTAATCTGATGGCTCGCTAGACATACAGCCACATGTGCGACAACACCTGCACGGTCATTATGCACGACTAAAATAGCGGGCATACCACCTGACATACGTAAACGGAAACCATTTAATTCCGTAATTTCAATGGCACCACCACCAATTGAAATTCCGCACATCGACATTTCGTTTCCTTCTTCATCCCCTAAAATAATACGTGCTGTATTCGGATGCTCTGAAGCACCTGTTTCAGGAATAAATTCAAATGTTAAACCAACCTTTTCTGCTTCGTCAAAAGATGTTTTAATGCGCTCATCGTATGTTTCATAGTCTAATAAACCACCAATAATTGCGACATCGGTACCATGACCCTTATACGTTTCCGCAAATGAGCCATATAAATGTATTTTTGCCCATGTTGGTTGTTTACCAAATAAATCTCGTGCTACGCGACCAATTCGCGCTGCTCCTGCTGTATGGGACGAAGAAGGCCCAATCATAACAGGACCAATAATGTCAAAAACGGATGAAAACTTCATTCGTAGTCCCCCTTTAGTAAATAAGTAATTGTAGTATCATTTTATCCTATTCAAGTCATAAACCCAACATTTATGCAATTGGGAACGATTGCATTTTACTATTTTGTCCGACTAAATAAGACATGCCAGAAAAAAAACGTAAAATAGTGTTGTACAAGGCGTGTAAGATGCGTTTTCACGGTGTACATTACGAGGAAAATTTTTCATAAAAAAGAGGCTGGGACAAAACGTTGCATTTTCCTTTTTTAGTGTTCGCAACGAAAAACCGGAACCGCGCCACAGCACGATTCCGGTTTTTCTTATGCTCCTATGAGAGGTTGTTTTACATGTATGTCCTAGCCTCTTCAATAGTTACTCGATTATTCAACTGAGATGATGTAAGGATATACCGGTTGTTTACCGTTATGTACTTCCACTTCTACATCTTCATAATTTGCTTCAATAAATCCTGTTAGTTGAGCTAATTGTTGTTGTGTCGTATTTTGACCATAAAGGATTGTAACGATTTCAGAATCTTCATCGATTACTTTTTTCACTGCTTCTTCTGCAGCTTCCTCTAATGTTTTAACAGACGCCACAATTTTACCTTCAACCATTGCCATGAAATCATCTGTGTGAATTTCAACGCCATCGATTGATGTATCACGAACTGCTGTTGTAATTTGTGCGGTTGAAACGCCCGCAAATGCGCGTGTCATTGCTTCAGCATTTTCTTCTACTGATGCCTCTGGGTTAAATGCTAAAATAGCGCTCATACCTTGAGGGATTGTTTTCGTTGCAACAACAGCAGCTGGAATATCTAATAATTCAACCGCTTGTTCTGCAGCCATCACAATGTTTTTATTATTTGGTAAAATTAATACTTTTTCAGCGCCAACTTCTTTAATTGCATTAACGATATCTTCTGTAGATGGGTTCATTGTTTGACCACCCTCGATAACATATGATGCACCAACGCTTTCAAGTAATTCTTTTACCCCTTCACCTAGTGCTACTGTAACGATTGCATAAGGTGCTTTTTTCACTTCTTTTGCTGCTGTAGGTTTTTCGTCACCTACGATAGCTGTATGTTGTAAACGCATGTTATCTACTTTAATCTTCACAAGGCTACCATATTGGTGACCATATGAAATAACGTCACCTGGTGTTTCAGAGTGAACGTGAATTTTAACGACTTCATCATCAGCTATAACTAATAGTGAATCACCAAATTTGCTCATTTCTTCACGGAATTGTTCTTCGTTGAATGGACGTTTGTCTTCCTCGAAGCGTACCATGAACTCTGTGCAATAACCGTAAACGATTGCTGAAGTATCCATGAAATCTTGTACACGATGGTGCTCAGCATTTACTAAATCATCTAAAGAAGATTCAATTTTCGCTGGTAACTCTTCGCCTTTTAAACTAGCAACAAAGCCTTCATATACAAATACTAGACCTTGGCCGCCACTATCGACAACGCCAACTTCTTTTAAGACTGGTAATAGGTCTGGTGTTTTGTCTAAAGCGACTTTAGCAGCTGCTAAAACTTCTTCCATTAACACAATAATATCGTCTTCTGTTTCAGCTACTTCAACAGCTTTTTCGCCTGCTAAACGGGCAACCGTTAAAATTGTCCCTTCTGCAGGTTTCATAACTGCTTTATAGGCTGTTTGAACACCATAGTTTAATGCATTTGCAAATGTCTTTGTTGTTAATGTTTCTTCTTTCTCAACCGCTTTACCGAATCCTCGGAATAATTGTGAAAGAATAACGCCTGAATTTCCGCGTGCCCCCATTAATAAACCTTTTGATAAGGCTTGTGATACTGCACCAATATTTTCTGTGACATTGTTTGCTACTTCTTTAGCACCTGATGTCATCGAAAGATTCATATTTGTACCTGTATCACCATCTGGTACTGGGAATACATTTAGTGAATCTACGTAATCTGCGTTTTGAGATAAATGATGTGCTCCAAGTTGCACCATTTCCGCAAATTTAATGCCGTCTAATGACTTCATTGATTTAGTTCCTCCTCTTAATCGTTCGCTACTCGAACACCTTGCACATAAACATTTACTGAATTAACAGCCATGCCTAATGTTGTATCAAGTGTATATTTTACTTTTGATTGGACTTGATAAGCTACTTCTGAAATTTTTGTACCATAGCTAACGATTACATACATGTCTATATGTAAATTTTTATTTTCATCTTCGCCGTCTTGACGTACTAGTACGCCACGTGCAAAGTTTTCTTTACGTAAAATATCTGTTAATCCATCACGAATTTGATGCTTACTTGCCATGCCGACAATTCCGTAACATTCGATTGCAGCTCCTCCAGCAATTTGTGCTACAACATCATTTGCGATATCAATATGACCGAATTCATTTGTAATTTCTACTGACATGATATGGCCCCCTGTCTAAAATTAACTTCACTTTATTGTACTATACAAAATCTTATTATAAAAGATTCCGCTGTATTCGTCCATTTTTGCACAAAACATAGTGTAAAGGTTTTTTTCTTGAAAGTCTAGGATTTAGTTATTGCAAAGTGCCAATCTGTATGTTAAATTATTATAGTATGTGAAATACCGAAGTGAAACACACTCTTTCAACTTCTTAAATGAGGAGGAAATTAATATGCCTAAACAATGCGTAATTACTGGACGTAAATCTCGTTCTGGTAACAACCGTTCACACGCTATGAACGCTTCTAAACGTACTTGGGGTGCAAACTTACAAAAAGTTCGTATCTTAGTAAACGGCAAACCTAAACGTGTTTGGGTTTCTGCACGTGCACTTAAATCAGGTAAAGTTGAACGCGTATAATTTTTAGCGCTGTCGAGACACCTTGCTATAAGCAAGGTGTTTTTTTGTACAAACAAAAAGAAGAGGCTGGGACAAAACACGTCATTTTCCTTTTTTAGCGTTCGCAACGAAAAACCGGAACCGCGTCACAGCGCGATTCCGGTTTTTCTTATGCTCCTATGAGAGGTGATTTCTACACGTATGTCAAAGCATCTTTTCTTATACTCATCAATTTTAATTAGATTTCTTTTTGTTTAGTCGTTGCTACGAATCATCAATAAAGCGCCCTCTGAAAAGCTAACAGTCGCGGACGCACTGATAACCTCATTACTCGTAAAACGCGTTGTACCCATTTGTACAAGCTCTGAATGTGTTTCATAGGCTACTCCCTTTAATGTTACGTCCGGAACATCTCGTCCAAAGGCAAAAAAGGACATATATTTATAGCGTTGATCATAAGGTAAACGTGATGTCCCTGGTAAAATAAAGCGCACTTCATTTGTTTTATTCATTAAACGAATCGAACAGTTAGGTGCTTCCTTTTGTAAACGATACACTAAATGTAAATTTGATTCATAATGATCTAAGCGACCACCTGTAGCACCTGTTACGGTAATTTTTTGTGGTTTCATTTCTAAAGCGCGGATAATGGCAAGTTCAGTATCCGTTTCATCTTTCTCTGGTTCATGGCGCTCAATAGTCTTCACTTCTCGTTCTACTCGCTGCCACTCTTCAATTGTTAATGAATCAAAATCACCGACTGCCATTGTAGGTATAATTCCTTTATCTAATAAATAAATCGTGCCGTGGTCCGCTCCAATAAAGACGGCATCATCAAAAGAAAGGAGGATGTCGCGTTCTGCGACCTCCTCCTCTGGACCTCCTGCACAAATAATAACGTGCATTAAAGCGCCGCTTCTCCGGCTTCTTTAATTGCTTTTAAAGCAGCGGTACGATCTTCTTTACCGAAGATAGCGGAACCTGCAACAAAAATTGTTGCACCTGCTTGTGCACAAGGTACGATTGTTTCGGCGTTGACGCCTCCGTCGATTTCAATCGCAACATCTAAATTTTTCTCTTTAATAATATCTGATAGCTCTTTAATTTTTGGTACAACAGAATGAATGAATTTTTGACCACCAAAGCCTGGATTTACTGTCATAAATAGCACCATATCAATATCTTCTAAAACATGCTTAATTGTTTCAATGGGTGTATGTGGGTTTAAAACAACACCTGGTTTTACGCCATATGAGCGAATCAATTGAATCGTACGATGTAAATGACGGCAAGCTTCTACATGGACCGTAATATACGCTGCGCCTGCTTTCGCAAATTGCTCGATGTATTGGTCTGGATTTTCAATCATTAAATGAACATCTAATGGTAACTCTGTATGTGGACGAATCGCATCCATAGCAATTGAACCAAATGAAATATTTGGCACGAAATGGCCATCCATTACATCAACGTGAATTAAATCCGCGCCTGCTTTTTCGACATCTTTCACTTCTTCAACAAGTTTACCAAAATCTGCTGCTAGAATTGATGGTGCAATTTTAATCATAATATTAGTACCTCGGCTTTCTATCTGTTATCTCTTGTAGGAATTGTAGATAATGATCATAGCGATATTGCTGTAAATCACCTGCTTCTAGTGCTGCTTTAACGGCACATTTAGGCTCTTTCACATGTAAACAACCACGGAATTTGCAGTTTTCTGAGAGACGCGCTAAATCTGGGAAGCAGTATGTTAATTCCTCTTTCTCTATTGTATCAAAATCAAATGAACTAAAACCAGGTGTATCCGCAATTAATCCACCTGCTACTTCGATTAATTCAACATGGCGTGTCGTGTGTTTACCACGACCAAGTGCATCAGAAATAACACCCGTTTTTAAATTCAATTGTGGCATTAACGTATTCAACAGTGTTGATTTACCAACACCTGATTGCCCAGCAAGCACAGACGTTTTCCCTGCTAATAGCGGCGTTAATTTCCCTAAAATAGAAGCATCGTCTTTAAACGTTTCAATAACCGTGTAGCTAATCCCCTCATAATCCGCAATATAGCGTGCCATATCTTCACGTTTTTCTGCTGGGAGTAAATCCATTTTCGTTAAGCAAATAAGCGGTTGAATATGGAATGATTCGAGTACAACTAAAAAGCGGTCCAATAAAATCGTATTAAAATCAGGTTCTACGACAGAGAACACTAAAATTGCTTGATCAATATTTGCAATCGGTGGTCGCACAAGTTCATTCTTTCGCTCTGCAATCTTTGTCAACGTGCCATCATTATTTCCTTCCACCTCATACTCTACAAAATCTCCAACGAGTGGTGTAATGCCACGTTTACGAAAGACCCCACGTCCTCTCGTTTGAATAAGTTGTTCTCCATCTTGTACATAATAAAAGCCACTTAATGCTTTTCGAATTTGGCCTGTTGCCATATACTGCCTCCTATAAATCGTCGTAAAGGATTGTTTCGTCATAAATCGTCTCACCATCACGCGTAATACGATAAATGCCTTCTTCATCCTCTTCAATTACTAATTTTAATCGTTTTGTTGTTGTTTCCGTAATCGAGAATGTTTGATATACATCCTCTATAGAATGATCTTTATCTTGAATATAAATATCAATTTTTTGTGGTATTGGCTCTTCTTGTTCCGTATCTGACTCTTCTTCAGTTGCCGGTTCTTCAGTAGTTGCTTCATCGTACGGAATTTCAATCGTACGAATTAACGTTTTAGATGTTTTTTCAGCTGGACCTTTTGATAAAACGACTGTCACATCACTACCAGCACTTAGTTGTGTGCCAGCAGCAGGTGATTGTGATAGCACTTGCTCCTTCTCAAAAGTTTCTGAGTACTCTTCTCCGGTAATCCGAATGTTCACACCTGTCTGTGCTGCATAATCCTGAAGCTGTGATTTAGAATAGCCAAGTAAATTCGTTAGCTCAAATGTCTCAATACCTTTACTCACTGTCAATGTTACAGTCGTTTCTTCTGGTACGACTGATTTTCCAGCAGCTGGCTTTTGGCTTAAAATCTCATCGACTTCTTTAGAAGAATATTTTCGCTTCACCTTCACCTCAAAGCCTTGTTGTTCAAGTAATTGTTGTACTTGTCCAACATCACGCGCTACATAATCATTTAATGTCACCTGACGTTTACCGTTTGAAATCACTAAATCAATTTCGGTATTTTTATCAACTTTTTTCCCAGCCGATGGTGTAGTCGTAATAATATTGCCATCCGCGATATCATCAGAAGACTGGTTTTTTCGTTCGCCAATTGTTAAGCCCGCATTTTGAATTTCTGTTAGTGCTTTTTCAAGTGAAATATCGGTTACATCTGGCACTTCTACTTGCTGTGCTTTAAATAAACTCGGGAATAAAATAAGTGCTGCTAAAAATAAAATCATCAATATCCCTAATATGCCCAATGTGATAAGCCACTTATTACGTTTTCTCTTTTTCGGTGTTTCTTCGACTGGTTTTGGTGTAGGCTTTTGCTCTACTTCCATCACACGCGTCGCCTCATCATCTTCAGGACTTGGCGTAAAGTCACGAATAACTGGTAACGCCTTTGTCTTATCCATATCTTCTGGCACGACAAATTTCGGTTCATTACTACGCGTATCATCAAGCACCGTTTCTAAATCTTCACGCATCGCTTCGACTGATAGATAGCGGTATTTGGGATCTTTAGCTGTTGCCTTTAAAACTACATTTTCTAAGCTCTGGGGAATAGATGGTACGATTTTTCTGACAGATGGCGTTTCAGCCTGTAAATGCTTTAATGCAATCGATACCGCTGATTCCCCGGAAAATGGCAACTGCCCAGTTAATAATTCATACAGGACAATGCCTAACGCATACATATCCGATTTAACAGTGGCAATACCGCCACGTGCCTGCTCTGGCGATAAATAATGCACCGTTCCTAGCACAGAATTTGTCTTCGTAAAGGACGTTGCCGACAACGCCATTGCAATACCAAAATCGGTAATTTTCACCGTACCATGTTCATCCATCAAAATATTTTGCGGCTTAATGTCTCGATGAATAATTTGATTTTGGTGCGCATGTGCAATAGCAGATGTTAATTGCAGCATAATCGTTACGGCACGCTTTGGCGATACGGGTGCATGTTGCTGAATATATTGCTTCAATGTTTGACCCTTTACATGCTCCATTACGAGATAATGCATATCAGCTTCTTCCCCTACATCATAAATCGATACGATATTAGGATGCGTTAAGCTTGTAGCAGATGATGCTTCCCGCTGAAAACGACGATGTAGTTCATCTTCATCAGTAAAATTATAACGTAATACTTTAATAGCAACATCACGGTCTAAAATCACATCATGCGCTAAATAGACGTTGGACATACCGCCGCCACCAATGAGTTCTAGGATTTTATAGCGGCCGCCAATACTCTTGCCAATAAGCATGCGCTACACCTCCTCTCGATCAGCTTCTAGTAGGATAAACGAAATATTATCTTCGCCGCCATACTCATTTGCTAACCTAACCAATGTTTGACCTTTTTGTTGAAGAAGTTCATCTTCCACGACGATGCTATGTAATTCAGAAGGTGTTAGCTTATTACTAAGACCATCTGAACAAATTAATAGATAGGAATAAGGCAACAATTGGACCTCATAATAGTCTGGTTCAATTGTTGCCTCAGTGCCTAAAGATTTAATAATGTAGTTTTTCTGTGGATGCGTTTTTGCTTCTTCTTCACTAATTTGGCCGGTTTCTACAAGAACATTCACAAAGGAATGATCTCGTGTGATTTGTTCTATTTGATTTGCTTGAATAAAATAAGCGCGACTATCCCCTACATGACAAATTGTCACATGTTGCTGCTCAATTAAAGCGGCGATAATCGTTGTTCCCATACCTTGGCATTCTTCATGTGTCAGCGAATAACGATAAATTTCTTTATTAACGCGCTTCACAGTTGCTGCAAGCCATTGTTTCTTCGCTTCTCTATCGAGTGTCTCTACTTGCTCAAATGCTTGCTTAAATCCTTCAACTGCCATTGTGCTTGCGACATCACCGGCATTATGACCGCCCATGCCATCTGCAACAACTGCTAATTGAAGGTTTCCTCGCGATAAGAGTAGCGTTCGATCTTCATTTACCGAGCGCTTTTTTCCAATATCACTTTCAACCGTAAATCTCAAGGCACTTCACCTCTTTAACAATTAGTGTGCTGTTTCTTCTTCACGTTCTTGTGCACGTAATTGACCACAAGCAGCCGCGATGTCAGAACCTTGCTCACGACGAATTGTTACGTTAATACCACGGTCTTTTAATGTGCGCTCAAAAGCAAAAATACTGCTACGTGATGTACGAACATAATCACGTTCTGGCACGTAGTTAATCGGAATTAAATTGACATGACATTTAATGTCTTTAATTAAGTCTGCTAACTCATTTGCCACGTCTGTCGAATCATTTTGACCAGACATTAAGCCATATTCAAAACTTACACGACGACCTGTTTTTTCTGTATAATATTTAACCGCATCAAGCAATTCGTTTAATTTATATGCTTTTGCGATTGGCATTAATTTTTGACGTGCTTCTTGGTTTGGTGCATGTAATGATACGGCGAAGTTGATTTGTAATTCTTCATCCGCAAATTTATAAATTTTTGGCACAATACCAGAAGTTGATACTGTAATATGACGCGCACCGATATTTAATGATTGGTCATGGTTGATAATACGCAAGAATTGCATCATGTTGTCATAGTTATCGAACGGTTCCCCGATACCCATAATAACAACGCTTGATACACGTTCGTCTAATTCATCTAATTGACGTTGTACTTTCACAACTTGTTCCACGATTTCACCTGCTAATAAGTGACGTTTTAAACCACCTAATGTTGAAGCACAGAATGTACAACCGATACGACAACCTACTTGTGTTGTGACACAAATAGAATTTCCGTAGTCATGACGCATTAATACCGTTTCAATTGAATAGCCATCTTGTAATTGGAATAAAAATTTAATCGTACCATCTTTTGATTCTTGTTTTACAAGTGTTGATAACGTACTTAGCGCAAAGCTAGCTGCTAATTTATCGCGTAAGCCTTTTGATAGATTACTCATTTCTTCAAATGAACCAACACGTTTTACATAAAGCCAATCGAAAATTTGTTTTGCACGGAATGATTTTTCGCCATTATCTTTTAACCACTGCTCTAAATCTTTTGGTAGTAAAGAGTAAATTGATTCTTGTAAGACTGGCTTTTCTTTTTTGACACGTTTTTTTTCAGTTACTGGTTTTAAAATTTCTTGTTCCACGTTGGAATCTCCTTATTACTGTGGCTTAGAGGCCGTAGCCTGTTCAGCACTTAGTTATTTCACTTAGCTTTGTTTCACGAATGATGCGACAAAGAAACCGTCGCTATTAAAATCTTGTGGAAATACTTGCATCATACCACTGTCGCGTAATTCTTGCGCAGCTTCAGGTGCATTAGAGACAGGTGAAAGCTTCATATCTGGATGCTTCGCTAAAAATGCCTCCACTGTTCCGTTGTTCTCCATTTTATCAATTGTACACGTACTGTAAACCATTTTGCCTTGAGGTTTTAATAATTCATAGGCAGAATCCAATAAATCAAGCTGAATTGCATGTAATGAAGCAAAGTCTGATTCTGATTTTGTGTACTTAATATCTGGCTTACGACGAATCACGCCTAAGCCACTACATGGTGCATCGACTAAAACACGGTCAAATGACTGTTTCTCAAATTGTTCTTGTGCTTTACGACCATCTAACAATTGTGGCTTGATAATTGATAAACCTAAACGATCTGCATTTTCTTGAATCAATTTAATTTTATGTTTATGAAGGTCTGTTGCAATTAACTCGCCTTCATTATTCATTTTTTCAGCGATATGCGTTGTTTTACCACCAGGGGCTGCACACATATCATAGACGCGCATACCAGGCGCTACATCTAATGCATACGCAGGTAGCATTGAGCTTTCATCTTGAATAGTAATAATCCCCTCAGCAAAAGCATTTGAACGTGCTGGTTGACCTTCTAGGACATGCAGACATTCTGGAATGTTTTCGCTACGACGCACAGAAAATTTTTCATCCCATAACGCTTCTAGACCACCGCGCGTATCCGCCTTGATTGAATTGACACGTACAGTTTGAAGTGGTGGTAGATTATTTTCGATTAACATATCTTCTGTTGCTTCAATACCGAATCCATCAATATAGCGACGAACAAGCCACTCTGGGTGACTTGTTTCTACAGAAATACGCACAGCTGGATCTTTGATGGCTGTTGTTTCACGTAAGCCTTCACGTAAAATCGAGCGTAAAATACCATTTACAGTCGCGCTAACGCCACGGTGACGTGCACGATGTTTTGCGATTTCTACCGCTTCATTTACTGCCGCATGGTCTGGAATTTTATCAAGATATGCAATTTGATAAAGTGCTAGACGTAATAGCCAGCGTACCCATGTATCTAATTTTCCGCGTACATACGGCTCTAAATAATAATCTAATGTTAATTTATATTGTAATGTGCCATAAGTTAATTCCGTTAATAAACCACGGTCTTTTGCTGAAATATTATATTTCTCAATTGTTTTATGAAGTAATAAATTACTGTAGGCTTGCTTTTCATCAACGGCTAATAAAATCGTTAAGGCTGCGTCACGTACATTTCCGTCCCAAATGACGGCTTTCTTTTTACTCATTCAAATAAATCCCCAATCGCTAATTTTGAGCCTACACCGTTTAAATAGTTCACAGCTGGCATCGCTTTTTTTCCTGCTGGTTGAATTTCTAGCACATCAACCGCTGTTCCTTCACCACACGCTACAGTAAAGAATTTTTTTGCTTTGGCAACGACTGTGCCTGGTGCGGCTGTTGTTGTTTCTGCAGACTCACGTACAGCCCATATTTTGACGTTTTCATCCGCGAATGTCGTATAGGCAACTGGCCAAGAGTTTAAGCCACGTACTTGATTAAATACGGTACGCGCTGATTTTGTCCAATCAATGCGCTCTTGCTCGCGTGAAATATTATGTGCAAATGTCACAAGTGATTCGTCTTGTGGTGTGCGGCTATTTGTTCCTGCCACAATCGCTGGAATTGTTTCTTTTAGTAGGTCACGACCAATGATGCTTAATTCATCGAATAATTGACCCGTTGTATGATGGTCTTCGATTGTGATAGCACGTTGTGAAATAATATCACCTGCATCTAATTTTTCAGCCATATACATAATCGTAACACCTGTTTCAGCTTCTCCATCTAAGACAGCTTGGTGAATTGGTGCACCCCCTCGGTATTTAGGTAGTAGCGATGCGTGGACATTAACACAACCTAGTTTTGGTGTATCAAGTAACGATTTCGGTAAAATTTGACCAAAAGCAGCAGTTACAACTAAATCTGGATTTAGTGCAATAATTTGTTGTAACTCTTCTGAGCCACGTAATTTTTCAGGTTGAATAACTGGTAAGCCTAACTCAAGCGCTGCCGCTTTTACTGGTGGTGGCGTTAAGATACGTTTACGGCCTACTGGACGGTCTGGCTGTGTGACAACAGCTAATACGTCATAACCTTCCTCAACTAGCATTTGAAGGACTGGTACTGAAAAATTCGGTGTACCCATAAATACGATAGACGTCATTATTCTTCCTCCCCAAACATATCAGCCATTTCTTCTGGCGTATACATTTTTGATGCTTTTGTTGTGAATAATACCCCGTGTAAATGGTCAATTTCATGTTGAATAACACGCGCATCATAGCCGATTGCTTCTAATTTATATGTTTTACCGAAGCGGTCTTCAAATTCCACACGGACACCATTAGCACGCTCTACATCACCAAATTGCTCTGGGATGCTTAGGCAACCTTCTAAATCAACATTCGTATCTGTTGAATATTGAACGATTTCTGGATTGATTAATTCTAAGATTTCTTCCTCTTCTTCAGAATCAATATTCATTAAAACGATAACGGCTTGTAATGATTGGTTGACTTGTGGTGCGGCAATCCCAACACCCTCACTTTCAACCATTGTTTCATACATATCATCTAATAATTTATGCAGTTTTGCATCAAATTTTGTGACAGGTTTTGCTTCTGCTAACAAGATGTCAGCTGGTTCTGTTACTACGTTTAAAATAGCCATAAAATCCTCTTTTCTATATGGACGATGGGTCGAGATCGACGAATAATTGTACGCCGTCTTTTATCCAATCCGTACGATACATTCTAATTAATTGTTTCAATGCCTCAATCAAATTAGGCTCTACTTTATATTTTATCAAACATTGATAGCGATATCTATTTTGGATTCGACTAATTGATGCTGGTGTTGGACCAATTAAGCCAACTTGTGGCGATAAATTTGCTTGAATGAAGCGCATCGCTTGGTGTGCATAGTCCGACGCCTTCATGGCATTTTCATGACTAATTTGAATAAGGACAACAAAAAAGTATGGCGGATAGCTAAAACGATGGCGCATTTTCATTTCGCGTTTATAAAATGGTTCATAATCTTGTGATTGTGCAAGCTCAATTGCATAATGTTCTGGCGTATACGTTTGAATAACGACCTGTCCCGGTAGTTCATGACGTCCGGCACGACCACTGACCTGTGTTAGTAGCTGGAATGTCTTCTCTGCTGCTCGGAAGTCTGGTAAGTTCAGCGACGTATCAGCACTCATAACACCAACAAGCGTAATATTCGGGAAATCCAGTCCCTTCGCAATCATTTGTGTACCAAGTAAAATATCTGCTTCACCACGACCAAAAGCATCTAAAATGCGCTCGTGTGCCCCTTTTTGACGTGTTGTATCCACATCCATTCGTAGCACACGCGCTTCTGGGAATACTTTATGCAATTCCTCTTCAATCTTTTGCGTTCCTGTACCAAAGAAGCGAATATGCTCACTTTGACAGCTTGGACAAACCTTTGGCATCGGTTCCTCATAGCCACAATAGTGACAGCGTAAGGAATGCGATGTTTTATGATACGTTAATGAAATATCACAATTTTTACATTGCACAACCGTTCCACAGTCTCGACATAATACGAACGATGAAAAGCCACGGCGATTTAAAAACAGCACCATTTGTTCCCCGCGCTCAAGACGCTCACGAATCCCTTGTGCTAATATAGTAGAAAACATCGAACGATTCCCTTTATGTAGCTCATCACGCATATCAACAATTTCAACGCTTGGTAATGCTTGATGCTTCGCACGTTCAGTTAGTTTTAATAACGTGTATCGTCCTTTTTGTGCACGAGCGGATGACTCTAGTGCTGGTGTGGCACTCCCTAAAATAACCGGACAGTTATAAAACTGACTGCGCCAAATAGCTGCATCTCGTGCATGGTAACGCGGTGTGTCTTCTTGCTTGTATGTGGATTCATGCTCTTCATCTAAAATAATTAAGCCAATATTCGTAAATGGTGCAAAAACGGCCGAGCGCGCACCAACGACAACGCTCACTTCACCACGCTGTACTTTTCGCCACTCATCGTATTTTTCACCCATCGATAAGGCACTATGCATCACGGCTACCTTATCTCCAAAACGTGCACGGAATCGTTCCGTCATTTGTGGCGTTAATGAAATCTCAGGAACGAGTACAATCGACTGTTTTCCTTCGTTCATCACATGCTGAATAGCTTGTAAATAAACTTCCGTTTTCCCACTTCCGGTAACACCTTGCAGGAGAAATGTTTCCGCACGTTTCGCATCATAAGCAGCGTTAATGGACGTTAGTGCCTGTTGTTGCTCCTTTGTAAGCGTTAAAGCATTTGTTGCTTGCACTTCTTTTGAAAAAGGATCACGGTACGTTTCTTCATCTGTAAAGGTTGCCGCACCACGTTCTACAACACCCTTTAATACCGCATCTGACACGTCTAATAATGCTGCTAGTTCTGCTGGCACAAATTCTTCGCCTGCATGCTCAGACATCCACTGCACAACATGCAATTGCTTTTTCGCACGCGCTCCCATTGACTCTGCAAGTTCTTGTAAGAAAAATTTATCGTCATGTACTTTAATTTTACGAACCGTCTTCGCTTTCCCTTGCTGCTTTACGGCGGTAACCACTTCGACTTGGCCATCTCGAATCGCACGCTTTAAAGGTGCCAGTAAACCTTCTTTTTCAAATAGTTTATACGTTGAAATTTGTCGCTTCCCAAATACACGTTGAAGCGACTCATCTAGAGCTGTCACAGCCACGTTTAAAACGACTTTTTTCTCATATTTTGCACGCAATGCATTCGGTAGCATTACTTGTAGTGCATCAATTTCATAACATAATGTTTTTTGCGTCATCCACTTCGCCATCTCAAGCATTTCAGCTGTTAAAACAGGTGTTAAATCTAGTAGCTCCGCAATATCTTTTAACTTACCTGCCGGCACATCCGTCGTTTCACTAAATCCCACGACAAAGCCGAGGACATTGCGTCGGCCAAAGGGTACTTTGACACGACTGCCTGCCTCGACTAAATGGACTAACTGTTTTGGGACACCATAATCAAACGGGCGGTCAACTGGATAAGCGGACACATCAACAATTACTTTTGCAATCATTTTGCAACACCTGACTGTGCAATGATTGTTTCTAATAATTGCATTGCTAGGGCGCGTTTAGATGTGGACGGGAAATGTTGTACAAAATCATGGCCATATAAGGTCACTATATTTTGGTCCGCACCAAAGCCGCGATCTGTTTTTGACACATCATTGGCGATAATATAATCTGCATTTTTACGTGCTAATTTATCAAGTGCATACGTTTCCACATCATTTGTTTCAGCAGCAAAGCCGATTAACAGTTGATGTGTCTTTTGAGCGCCAAGCGTCGCTAAAATATCCGGTGTTCGCTCAAGCTCCATCTGTGTATCACCCTGCTGTTTTTTTACTTTCTGTTGTGCTGCCTGCTTTGGACGATAATCTGCTACTGCAGCTGCTTTAATGACATAATCTGCTGCGTCATAGCGCGATAAAATCGCTTCTAGCATCTGTTCGGCACTTTCAATCGCAATAACGGTCATACCACTTGGATCTGGTAGCGCTACGGGCCCATGTACAAGCGTCACAGCAGCACCTAAATCACGTGCTGCTTCCGCCATTGCATAGCCCATTTTGCCACTTGAGAAATTCGATAAGTAACGTACCGGATCGATTCTTTCTAGCGTAGGTCCAGCAGAAACAATCACTTGCTTGCCTTTTAGTGGTAAATTTTGTGGTTCAAAAAATTTACTCACTAGCGCTGTAATTTTTTCAGGCTCCTCTAAGCGGCCTTTCCCTACATAACCACATGCAAGATACCCAGCTGACGGCTCGATAAAACGAATACCATCTGCATAAAGACGGTCAATATTACGTAATACTGCTGGGTGGTCATACATATGGACGTTCATTGCTGGTGCAATCCAAACAGGTGCTGTTGTCGCAAGCAATGTTGTCGTCACCATATCGTCGGCAATGCCATTTGCTAGTTTCCCAATGACATTCGCTGTTGCTGGTGCTACAAGTACTAAATCCGCCCAGTCTGCTAAATCAATGTGAGCAATGACATGCGAATCTTTTTCATCAAATGTATCGTAAAATACATCATTTTTAGACATCACTTGAAAACTTAATGGGTTCACAAATTGACGTGCTGATTCTGTCATAATCACTTTCACATGTGCGCCAGCTTGCGTCAATTTACTAACAAGCGCAACGGCCTTATAGACAGCAATCCCACCAGACACACAAAGTAAAATCTTTTTATTCACAAGCATTCGTATTCCTCCCCAATAAAATAGAAAGCTCCCAAGAATCATACCTGGGAGCTTCTTCGATTCTCATCGAGTAATTGTTGTTGATGGCGAAATTAAACTTCGTCTTCGTATACTTTTGATTCGTCTTGTTTTTCTTTTGTTAAAACGCCTGCAGCTACTTCTTCAAGTGCTTTACCAACGTTTTTCACAGATTTATAATCGCTTAAAAGTTCAGCAGAACCCTCTTGCATAGTGCGCGCGCGTTTTGCAGCAAGGCTCACTAAAGAATATTTTGAATCAATTTTTGTTTTTAATACGTCAACTGATGGATAGATCATCGGTTATTTTTCCCCTTTCAACATAGCTAAATATTGTTTTTCTACACGTTCACGACGGCAGTGTTCAGCTAAAATAATAGCATTAATGCGCTCACATGCAAGCTCAACTTCATCATTTTCGACTACATAATCGTAAAGATTCATCATTTCAAGCTCTTCGTTTGCAGCAGCAATACGATTTTGAATAACTTCTTGCGATTCTGTACCGCGGCCGATTAAACGGTCTTGCAGTTCAGAAAGGCTCGGTGGCGCAAGGAAGATAAATAAAGCATGAGGTGCTTTTTCACGAATTTGTGTAGCGCCTTGTACTTCAATTTCTAAGAAAACGTCGCGACCAGCATCTAAAGTTTCATTAACATAGTCAATTGGCGTGCCATAGTAGTTGCCTACATATTCCGCATACTCTAGTAATTTGCCTTCTTCAATTAATTTTTCAAAGCCTTCTCGTTCTTTAAAGAAGTAGTCTACTCCATCTACTTCGCCTTCGCGCGGTTTACGCGTCGTCATTGAGATTGAGTATTCATAGTTCGTATCCGGTTGTGAGAATAATTCTTTACGTACAGTACCTTTACCGACACCAGACGGACCAGATAGGACAATTAATAATCCACGTTCTTTTATCATTTGTTCTCCCTCATCGTTCCAAATTAATTATTTTACATTTTTTTCAGTGATTATTCAATATTTTGAACTTGTTCTCGCATTTTTTCAAGAACCGATTTCATTTGCACCACTGCGACAAATGCTTCAGATGATTGATTTTTTGAACCAATCGTATTTGTTTCGCGATGAATCTCTTGCAAAAGGAAATCAAGCTTACGCCCAATTGAAATGTCCTCTGCTAGCGTTTCATCTAATTGTTTTAGGTGACTATTTAATCGATCTAGCTCTTCTGCTATATCAATTTTTTCCGCAAACACAGCAACTTCTGTTAACACACGTTCATCGACACTTGTACTTTCCGTTACTTCTTTGATTCGTAATAATAGCTTTTCGCGATACTTCACAACCGCATCATCTGATACGGCGCGAATGCAGTCGATTTGCTCGACAAGCTCTTGCTTAAAGCCACACATGACTTCATACAATACAGCACCCTCGCGCTCACGCATCGCAATTAAATTGTTTAGCGCCTCTGTCAAAGCATCACGAACTGCCTCAATCACTTCTTCATGCGGTAGTTGCGCGGTCTCTACTGTTAAAGCACCCTCTAGCTTTAGCAACTCCGTCATATCCCATTCTTCCTTTAAGGGAACCTCTGCTGCTAACTCTTTTCGCGCTGCTTTATACGCATTGACCAGTGGCCAATTAATAACCATTGTTTGTTCATGCTGATGATTTTCATTCACAAAGACAGAAACGTCTAATTTTCCGCGTGATACTTTTGATTGAATCAATTTTTTTGCGGCGAGTTCAGCTTCCATCCATTCTTTAGGAAAGCGGCTAGAAATCTCCAAGAAACGATGATTAACGGAACGGACCTCTACCGTTAATTGGAAATGTTCCGTTTGTGTGACACCCCTGCCAAATCCAGTCATGCTACGAACCAAGGTCAGTCACATCCTTCTTTGCATAATAGTATAAGTATAGCATAGCAACGAATATTTTTGCTTGTCGATTTAAAAAAATCAATGAATCGTTAAAAAGACACAGCACCCTTAAGAAATGGTAAAATAAAAGGACGTTAAAAATGAAAGAGGTTTTCGATTATGGCTTATGATGGCTTATTTACTGTCGCAATGACAAAAGAGCTTCAACAATTTGTCACAGGACGTATTGCTCGCGTCCATCAACCAAACTCACAAGAAATTATTTTAACCGTCCGTGCAAATGGACGTAATGATAAATTATTATTTTCGATTCATCCATCTTACGCACGTGTGCATCTAACAGAAAAAGCGATTGATAACCCACCTGAGCCGCCGATGTTTTGTACATTACTACGCAAGCATATCGAGGGTGGCTTTATCGAATCGATTGAACAGCTTGGTGCTGACCGCGTAATTGTCTTAACGATTACAGCAACCAATGAAATTGGTGACCCAATCACACGTAAACTATATGCTGAAATTATGGGTCGCCATAGTAATTTAATTCTCGTGGAAGAGCAAGGAAAAATCGTCGATAGCTTGAAACATTTACCACCGAGTGTCAATAGTTATCGTACAGTGCTGCCGGGCTTTGAATATATCGAGCCACCGAAGCAAGATAAAGAGAATCCACTGACGATTTCATTAAATGAATTAGATGATTTTTTTGGCATGCCACGTGAGCCTCAGGAAATCGTCCAAGAATTTGTTGGCTTTAGCCCACTGCATGCGAAGGAATTTGTACATCGTGTCAATACGGAAAGTTTATCGATGGCCGATGCCTTTCAACCATTTATTCAACAGTTTAAAGAGGGTGGCAATGAACCAACCTATATTGAGATTGGCAATAAAGTCTACTTCTCTCCAATCGCACTAACACATATCGATGAAAAGAAAACCGTCTACCCTAACTTAAGTAAACTGCTAGACCGTACATTTTTTGCACGCGCTGAGCGTGACCGCGTGAAGCAGCAAGCTGGTGATTTGGAGCGCTGGATTCATAGCGAATTAAGCAAATTACGCTTAAAACTTAAAAAATTAGACAAAGATTTAAAACGTGCGCAAACCCTAGATAAATATCAATTATACGGCGAACTTTTAATGGCCAATCTATATGCCTTTGAAAAAGGCCCTACAGAAGTAACTGTCACAAATTATTATACAAATGAGCCGATTACGATTCCAATTAGCGTGCGTAAAACACCGATTGAAAATGCGAAAAGCTATTATGCAAAATATAATAAGTACAAAAACGCACTTATCATGGTTCAAGAGCAGATCGATAAAACAAATGATGACATTCAATACTTTGAAATCATTATGCAACAAGTCGAGCAAGCTTCCCCTGCTGATATTGAAGAAATTCGTGAGGAATTAGCAGACCAAGGTTATTTGAAGTTAAAAAAATCAAAACGTCGGAAAAAATCGACACGTCCAAAGCCTGAGGAATACATTTCATCAACCGGGACGCGTATCTCCGTTGGGAAAAATAATAAGCAAAATGATTATTTAACATTTAAAATTGCCCGTAAAAATGAAATTTGGATGCATACAAAAGATATTCCAGGTTCCCATGTGGTCATTCACGAAGAAGAACCTGATGAACCAACAATGCGTGAAGCTGCAAATTTAGCAGCCTACTTTAGTAAGGCACGTGCATCAGGCTCTGTACCAGTAGATTATACGCAAGCACGTCATGTCAAAAAACCAAGCGGCGCAAAACCTGGCTTCGTCAATTATTTTGAACAAAAAACCATTTTCATCGATCCAGATGAAGATCAAATTATGAAATTAGAGCATCGCTAATAAAAAATGAGGCTGGGACAAAACCCTAGTCAATAAGAAAAGACATTCACGATTTTATTCAAATCATGAATGTCTTTTTTATCTGCTTGTCAGCCGTTGTTCATCGTTTCGG
>NZ_JBHUOR010000004.1:0-9805 GCF_042686175.1 Kurthia populi
GCTAACTCCTCGGGTCATTTCGCTCTCTCCGACGTGACAAAAAGAGTCACTTGTCGAGAGCTATAAATGCCCATCGGAGTTAAACGAGCGCTTTCATCACTTATGGTTATCCGGATTCAGGCGCTAACTCCTCGGGTCATTTCGCTCTCTCCGACGTGACAAAAAGAGTCACTTGTCGAGAGCTATAAATGCCCATCGGAGTTAAACGAGCGCTTTCATCACTTAGTGTTATCCGGATTCATCGACTAGATTCTCGGGTCAAATCACTTCTTCCTACGTGGCTAGGCGCCACTTGTCAGAAGCTTTATTTGCCCGTCGAATCTGAACGAGTCGATTCATCACTTAGTGTTATCCGGATTCAAACACCAGTGCTTCGGGTCGTTTCGTTCCTTCCGACGCGACGAAGAACGCCGCTTGTCAGGAACTATAAACGCCCGTCAGCACTAAACGGTGTTTTCATCACTTATGATTAAATTAATTTGCTTTGTAGTTTTTCTTCACTGAAGATCCAGCCTGTGTATGACCGAACGATGTTATACTCTTCATCGACATGTGCGACAGCTACGAATGGATATCGATTATTACTACGGTAGCGCAAATCGATGAGACGAATTTCTTGTAGGCCATTTTTTAGCATGCGCATCTCCCAGCGATAAATAGGCGAGAAGGACACGAAAGATTTAAAGTTTTCATCTTTTAAGACTGCATCAAATAAAGGCGTTTTTGGTAATGGCTCAATTTTAAATTTATCGTAAATTGTGATGGAGCGGCCATATGCGCGTCCAACATAATGATGTGTTTTGGAGTTTGCGGCTACACGATACTGTAAAAAGTAGCGTGTAGGTGATAAAATAACTTCTTCTGCATCGGGTACGGTATTTTCGACAGCGGTAATAACGGCTCGGTGTAGCCAAATGCGTACGAGGTAATAGCCGATAAGGACGATATAGAGTGTTGTCATCGTCGGAACGGGTGGGGCACCGAACGCCCATGCGGCAATCGCCACAACATGTAAGCCGAAGATAATCGGGTCAAATGTGTTGATGATGCCCAGCGCAACCCATTTTTTGGAGAATGGGCGCACTGCCTGGGTTCCGTACGCATTAAAAATGTCGACAAACACGTGAAGCCCGACTGCACCGAATGCCCAAATCCATACGTGGAGGGCATCTGCAGAAGGGAATAATAAATGCAGAACAAGTGTAATAAGCAACGGCCATATAATAACGGCCGGAATGGAATGCGTAATACCGCGGTGATGGCGAATATAAACGGCGTTATTGCGTAATTTCAAAATGGTGTCGATATCGGGTGCTTGTGAGCCGAGGATAATCCCGGTTGCAACGGCTGCAAATGTTGCAGGATGCGATGCGACGACAGGGTCCGCTAGCGCAAGTCCACTGATGGCGACACTCATAACTAAGTGTGTACCTGTATCCAAAAAATCAGCTCCTTAGTGCCAATTTCAATCATTACATTAGAGTTCTATTTTACAATATTTTACTCGTTTCTACGAGCAATAAATGAGGGGGAAACGATTTGTATCGTTATACGAAACAATTTCAAAAAGCACTTGTTGAATGGTTTAACCGTGAAAAACGAGACTTGCCGTGGCGTCATACGACCGACCCATATAAAATCTGGGTTTCAGAAGTAATGCTACAGCAAACACGTGTTGATACGGTCATTCCATACTACGAAAATTTCTTAGAAAAGTTCCCGACAGCACAAGCACTAGCTGATGCCAATGAGGAATTTCTCTTGAAGCAATGGGAGGGCCTTGGCTATTATTCACGCGTCCGTAATTTACAAGCGGGTGTACGAGAGGTAGTCGAAAATTATGGCGGTGTTGTACCAAAGACCCGCGAAGAAATTTCAACATTAAAGGGCGTCGGTCCATACACAGCAGGGGCTGTACTCAGTATTGCCTATGGTGTGCCAGAGCATGCAGTCGATGGCAATGTCATGCGTGTATTAAGTCGTGTCTTAATGATTGATGAGGATATTGCGCTACCGAAAACGAAAAAAACATTTGAACGCGCGGTCATGGAGCTCATTGACTATGATAATCCATCTGCTTTTAATCAAGGATTAATGGAGCTCGGGGCGATGGTTTGCACACCGACATCACCAAGCTGTCTACTTTGTCCGGTGCGCGATTATTGTACAGCCTTTCATGAAGGGGAGCCGGAAAAACTGCCGGTGAAGACGAAAAAAGTGAAAACGAAAAAAATTCCGTATGATGTGTTTATCGTCGAGGACGAACAGGGACGTATTTTAATGGAGCAACGTCCAGAAACAGGCCTACTTGCGAATATGTGGCAGTTCCCGATGGTCGAAGTGAAGAAAGAGGTTGTGACGGATAGCGTTATGGCGGAATTGTATCATTTTGAACTTGCTGGTAAAGATCATTTAATGCCACTAAAACATGTATTTTCACATCTTGTGTGGCAGATGGATGGCTATATACTACGTGCAACTGATGTAGAAGAACCGCCAGAACGTGCGGCGTGGTTGACGCTAGACGAGGTTGAAAAATTACCGCTTTCTGTATCGATGCAGAAATTTTTAGCACAATATCGTATTGAACGCCAAAAATTGTAAAAAATTCAATGGATTTTCGGGATAATCGCAGTTTTTAACTACACCTTTGTTTGTAGGATTGTTATAATGTTACAAAAGCACTTTTTTATGAGTGCTTACAAAGGTGGGGCTTGTAATGGCGATTCCAGCAGTAGGGGAAATCGTACAAATACATAGTTATAAGCACAATGGCCGCATTCACCGCGTATGGCAAGAAACGATGGTACTAAAAAGTACAAATAAAGTGATCATCGGAGCAAATGAACGCACACTCGTTACCGAATCGGATGGCCGAACATGGTTGACGAGGGAGCCTTCAATTACGTATTTTCATTCGGAATTGTGGTATAACATTATTTGTATGCTAAGAGAAGATGGCGTTTATTATTATTGTAATATGAGTTCGCCGTTTGTATTCGATCACAACGCAATAAAATATATTGATTATGATTTAGATGTTAAGGTCTTTCCAGATATGTCGTATACACTTCTTGATGAGGATGAGTACGAAGAGCATCGCCAATTGATGAATTACCCACAAGTTATCGATAGTATTTTAAAAGCAAATTTACAAAAGCTAATCCAGTGGGTGGAACAACGTCGTGGTCCATTTGCGCCTGACTTCATTGAAGCATGGACAAATCGCTTTAAGTTCCAACGCCAATTAAACGATGAAAAAAAGCAACAAAATCCAGAACATGATTAACACCATAAGCTGTTTTGGTGGAAAAAAGGAGCTGTCTCACACGGTGGGACCGTTCCTTTTTTGTTTTTCTGAGTCGATTTAGTAAAAAAATCCATGGATATATGCTACAATGAATCTCGCATTTTTGACGAAAGGATCTGAAGCGCATGGGCAGTATGAAGCGTTACATGCAGTTCGTTTGGCCATATAAATGGGATATCGTCATTACGTTTTTAATCGGGGTTGTGAAGTTCTTAATTCCGATGGCGACACCGTTTATCATGAAGATTGTTATCGATGATATTATCGGTGCCGATGAGCTAACGAAAGCACAACAAATGGAAGGTCTCGCGTGGTGTATTGGCATTGTTGCTATTTTATTCTTTGTTATCCGCCCACCTGTCGAGTTTTTCCGTCAATATTTTGCACAGCGTGTCAGCAACCGTATTTTGTACGATATCCGTACGAAGTTGTATGCGCACCTGCAAAAGCTAGGATTAAAGTTTTATTCAAATAACCGTGTCGGCGATGTCATTTCTCGTACGATTAATGATGTTGAACAAACGAAAGAATTCGTCATGACGGGGTTAATGAATATTTGGATTGACCTTGTAACGGTCGTTATTGCGATTGGTATCATGATGATGCTTGATGTGAAGTTAACACTGATTACATTAATTGCACTACCGTTTTATATGATTAGTGTAAAATATTTCTTTACAAAATTACGTGCGTTAACACGTGAACGTTCAAAAGCATTAGCTGGTGTACAAAGCTATTTACATGAGCGTGTGCAAGGCATGAATATTATTAAAAGCTTTACGCTTGAAAAACATGAGCAAGGCATCTTTGCTGAAACAAACGGCAATTTCTTAAATAAAGCTTTAGCTCAAACGCGCTGGAATGCCTATACATTCGCGGTCGTGAATACGATTACGGGATTAGCGCCAGTCGCGGTACTTGGTTATGCCGGGTATCATGTGATTCAAGGTAATATTACGATTGGTACGATGGCCGCATTTATCGGTTATATCGATATGCTGTACAACCCACTTCGTCGTTTAGTGAATTCATCGACAACACTGACACAGTCGGTTGCCTCAATGGATCGTATGTTTGAATTATTTGATGAAAAATATGATATTGAAAATAAAGCTGACGCCATTGCACTCCCTCCTGTAAAAGGGCAGGTTACCTTTAATGATGTGTCGTTCCGCTATAACGATGAGGGGCGTAATGTGCTAAGTAATATTGACTTCTCGATTCAGCCAGGACAAACGGCGGCATTCGTCGGCATGAGTGGTGGCGGGAAATCAACGATTATTAGCTTGATTCCACGTTTTTACGATGTCCTCTCAGGTAGCATTAAAATCGATGGGCATGATGTACGTGATGTGACGCTTGAAACATTACGTGGTCAAATCGGTATTGTGCAGCAGGAAAATATTTTATTTAGTGACTCTGTACGTGAAAATATTTTAATGGGGAATCCTTTTGCAACGGATGAAGATATGATTGCGGCCGCAAAAGCTGCAAATGCACATGACTTCATTATGAATTTACCAGGGGGCTATGATACGCCAGTTGGGGAACGCGGTGTGAAATTATCAGGGGGACAAAAGCAGCGTGTAGCGATTGCGCGTGTATTCCTTAAAAACCCGCCGATTTTAATTTTAGACGAAGCGACCTCAGCGCTTGATCTAGAGAGTGAGGCATTGATTCAAGAATCACTCGACCGTTTGGCGCATAATCGTACGACTTTAATTGTGGCGCACCGTTTATCAACGATTACACATGCAGACCAAATTATTGTGATTGACCACGGGGAATTAAAAGAACGTGGTACTCATGCAGAGCTAATGAGTAAACCAGGAATTTATCATGATTTATTCAATGTTCAAAAATTAGATTAAAAAAAGAGACTGGTACAAAGCACGTCATTTTTCTTTTTTTAGTGTTTAAAACGAAAAACCGGAACCGCGCCACCGCGCGATTCCGGTTTTTCTTATGCTCATAGGAGCGGTTGTTTTTAAGCTTCTTTAATTACAAAATATTATCTTCATCACGTTCAGTTAATAATTCACTTGAATGATATGCCTGATATGCCGTAATAAGTGTATCGAGATGCTCTAAATTTTCTTCATAATCTAAAATACGAGATAAAATGTGAAGCAGGTGATAGCTTGAAAATTCCTCATCACCCTCTCGCTCATGCTGCTCGATGACATAGTCTGCGAATATATCCATGATTTCATTACGTTGTAAAAATTCATCCTGGCCAATCCAGGTCGTATGATGCGACTTTAGCTTACCAGTGTATTTTAAAAATAGTTGCTCATGGTAAGTAGATAAGAAGTCGAGGCGCTCCTGAATCATAATATGGAAGCGTTCGGGCATATTCGCAAGTTCATTTTCATGAATGAACAGACGATTTAGCGTTTCTAAACTTTTATTCGTTGTAATCAGCATTTGACGATAAATGACGAGTTTACGCTTTTTGGCGAACAACGCCTTTTTCGTATACGTACGTTCTTCTTTATAAAGTGCATAAATTTGGTCGAGCTTTTTTTGATGATCACGTAATGTACGCACGGATTGCTTTGTCGATGTATGCTCGGATGCTTGGCGCACAGCAAGGCGTATCCAACGTGTAATGTCATCTTGTAAATATTTTGTTGAGGCAAATAACCGTGTTTCATATTTGGGTGGTAGGAATACAAGGTTGACGATAAAGGCAGCAAGCACCCCAATCATCACCGTTGTGAAACGAATGACTGCGAATAATAAAAATTCATCAAAGGCTTCGATTTTTTGACCTTCCATAATAACGATGACGGTCACAAGTGCTAATGAGACACTGCTGGTCAACTTTAATTTCATCATGATTAATAGTGTTACGATAACGGCAAAGCCAGCAACGACTGGTTCTACCCCAAAAATGGACGCGAACACAACTGCGCTGACAGCTCCAATAACATTCCCTTGTATTTGCTCGATAATTGTTTTATACGAGCGATAAATTGATGGCTGAATCGCAAAAATAGCGGCGATACCAGCGAATATAGGTGATGGCAAGTGGAGCCATTCAGCTAAATAAAAGGCGAAGACGATGGCAACGCCGGTTTTTAATATACGGGCACCTAATTTCATTGTTGAAATGGCAACCTCTCTTTCATTCAATATAGTTGTACTTTAACATGTTTCAAGCATTGCTTAAAGGAACTTGTTACAATAAAGAAAAGGGGGTTTTTAATATGACAAACTTAGTTGGCAAAAAAGCGCCAAGCTTTACATTACCAAATGAACAGGGTGAGCGCATCTCTTTAAGCGATTTTGCAGGGAAAAAGGTCATTCTTTATTTTTACCCGAAAGATATGACACCAGGATGTACGACAGAAGCATGTGATTTTCGTGATGCACACGCAGATTTTTCAGATTTAAATGCTGTTGTAGTTGGTGTGAGCCCGGACCCAGCAGCACGACATACAAAATTCATCGACAAATATGAGCTACCATTTTCATTATTAGCAGATGAAGACCATGAAGTTGCGGAAGCCTATGGTGTTTGGCAATTAAAGAAAAACTTTGGTAAAGAATATATGGGCATTGTCCGCTCGACCTTTTTAATCGACGAGCATGGCACTGTTGTGAATGAATGGCGCAGTGTTCGCGTGAAGGACCATATCGCCGAAGTACTAACAACACTACGGGAAGGAGCCGAATAGATGATTTATTTTACGTTTGATCCACGACCAGATTTGAAAGAAGATTTACTAAAAAGTTTTCCAAATGAGGAGTTTGTGTTTTCACGCACGGTCGAGGATACGGATTTAGCACGTGCTGAAATCATCGTGACCTATGGTGAGGATTTGACAGAGGCGCATATTGCGACTGCCAAAAACCTACAGTGGATTATGGTAGCCTCTGCTGGTATCGAAAAAATGCCAAACGCAGCGATTGCGGCGCGTGGTATCCCAGTAACAAATGTACGCGGTATTCACAAAGTACCGATGGCTGAATCTGTTCTTATGCACATTTTAGCGCATTACCATTCTTTGCCACAAATCTATCAGTATGAAACAAAACATGAGTGGAAACGTAACTTAAAGCAACGTGAACTGTTTGGCTCAACAGCCGTTATTCTTGGGCCGGGTGCCATTGGCGGCGAGATTGGTCGTCTCTTAAAAGGATTCAATGTGACGACAATAGGTTGCAATCGTTCAGGGCGTGATGCGGCATATATGGACAAAATGGTATGCTTTGACGAACTGAAATCCGTGCTGCCAGCAGCGGATATTGTCGTATCTGTATTACCTGATACGGAGGAAACAAAGCATTTAATGACAGCACAGCATTTTGATGCGATGAAGGATACCGCGCTATTTATGAATTTTGGACGCGGTTCACTTGTGGAAACAAACGTTTTAATAGAAGCGTTAACCGAAAATAAAATTGGTGCGGCTGTGTGTGATGTTTTTGAAACAGAGCCATTACCAGTTGATTCACCCCTATGGGATTTACCTAATATGACCGTATCTCCACACGTTTCAAGTCATTCATCACGTTACCTAGAGCGCAGCTTCGCAATCTTTAAACCAAATTTAGAGAAGTGGCGTAGCGGTAATCACGAGGAATTAGAGAACTTTGTCGATTTAACATTAGGTTACTAATTGAGAATGTATAGATGCTAATTGAAAACTAAATCATTTTCATCAGAGGACTATCGTTCATTTTAATCAATAAAGTTGACAGTAATGCCATGTGACAGGTACACTTATTAATAACAATTATAAATTAATAATTTGTATGAAAGAGGTGCATGGCGATGTCTGAAACGCAATTAAAAAATGCACTCGACACGCTAAAGACTACGGGCGTACGTATTACTCCGCAACGTCATGCGATTTTAGAGTATTTAATCGAAACAATGACGCATCCAACTGCGGATGATATTTATAAAGCATTAGAATCGAAATTCCCAAATATGAGTGTGGCGACAGTTTACAACAATTTACGAGTATTCCGTGAAGCGGGCCTTGTAAAAGAGTTAACATATGGTGATAACGCTAGTCGCTTTGATTTCATCACATCGAAACACTATCATGTGATTTGCTCATCATGTGGTAAAATCGTTGACTTCCATTATCCTGGACTAGACGAGGTTGAGCATGTAGCAGCGCAAGTAACCAATTTTGAAATCAATTCACACCGTATGGAAATCTACGGTACATGCCCAGAGTGTCAAGCGAAGAGTGAAGAAGTAAAGACGGCATTATAAGTTAAAACGAGATAACAACAGGAATCGCATTTAAGTATGCGGTTCCTGTTGTTCTTTTTTGCAGGGAACAATAGCGACATTTGATGTTTCACGCTATAATCTACATGGAGACCAATTGTTTAGGGGGAGAATAGTTAATGGATTTACATTTACGACCGATTTATCAGGAACGCGCAAGTGATTCAAATACACTAGGTGTTATCTTAGTTGAAAAGATTGATTCAGTGAGCCCGATTACCGACAATTTTGATACAGTGCTTTTTATTATTACAAAGGATAATGAAAAACCTATTTTTACAAAACACTATTCATTTGATAATAATAAAAAGGCAGTTATGCATACTATTACCGAAAAGCAAATTCAAAAGTGGCTGATTGTTGGCTACAATAAGAAGATTGTCGATTGGTTATTTTGTGGCAAGGTATTATTTGATCGTAATGAATATGTAGATACATTAAAGAAAAATCTCAAAAACTATCCTTTTGAAGGACGTCAAGTGAAGCTAGGTGTTGAGTTTGCGAAAATGATTCGTCGCTATGAAGAGAGTAAAGTATCCTTTGATGCACGTGACTACTTTGATGCATACAATCATATGATTGAAGTGTTACACCATTTAGCGCGCCAAACGATTATTCAACAAGGCCGTTATCCTGAGGTGACGGTGTGGAATCAATTAAAAGGCTACAATGTAGAAGTGTACAATCTTTATGAGAAATTTATTACGAGTCACAAAGAAATCAAGGAACGCTTATTAGAAATTTTCGATATAATTAAAATGTTAATAGAAGAAAGTGTAGAAGAGAGCGCACAACATCTATTAGAAGTAATGAAGCAAAAAGCGCATTGGAGTGTACAGCAACTACATGAAGATGAGGAATTAAATGTCTATTCGGTAAACCTTGAATTTTTCGTTGAGTTTCTAGTGGAGAAAGGCTATATTGAAATAGACCGAATCGAGACGAAGAGTCCGGGTGTTTTCCATCGTTATTATACGGTGAAAAAAAAGTGATAAAAAACGCTTGACGGTTATTAATAACTATTGTATTATATTACTTGTCCTTGAAACACAGGGCATCGCAACATAACAAACGAACGAAAAAAACTTTTTAAAAAAGTTGTTGACTTCTTAAAAGTTATGATGATATAATAAGTGAGTCGTTAAGATAACGGCAAACGAAATGAACCTTGAAAACTGAACAAGCAAGATGTAATCACAATAAATTCGGTTCAATTGAATCGAAAAAATGTTATCAAGCAA
>NZ_JBHUOR010000040.1:0-150613 GCF_042686175.1 Kurthia populi
AACGATGAACAACGGCTGACAAGCAGATAAAAAAGACATTCATGATTTGAATAAAATCGTGAATGTCTTTTCTTATTGACTAGGGTTTTGTCCCAGCCTCTTTTTGTGTTTAAATTGTGTATGCAATTCATGTAAAGGGGTGTTATCGGTAGTTACGAAAACGGAGTATTTTTTTCTATCATCGCAGCTCCAAGAAACTTAATCATTGAATAAATAGAACCCATTGAAAAAAATAAGATTAAGAAAATTATTTCAAAAATGAAGAAAATCGCAAAATTAAGTACCGCTGTCTTACTTCTTTTCACATTAGCTGCCTGCTCGAATGATGTAGCAGAAAAAGCTGCTGCTAAAAAGGAAGCAGCACAATTGGCCGAGCAAAAGAAAGCGGAAGCACTAAAGATTGTACAACAGCAAGAAAAGCATGCCAGCAAAGTAGTTGCGAAGGCACAAAAGAAATTGGACTGGGCAACCTATAAAAAGGCGAAAAATGTCGTTAATCAACTACAACAAACAGATGAAAAAGACAAACTAGTAAACAAGTTAACAGGCATTAAAAAGACAATCGTTAAAAACGAACGCATTGCGGCAAAGAAAGCTGAAGCTGCTAAACAAGCCGAAATCGCTAAACAAGCCGAGGCCGAACATCAAACATTAACGGCTTTTGTTAATAAATATGGTATGTCTCCTGCAGCCTACAAGGTACAGTATCAAGGAATGTCAGAAGAACAGGCATTACGCTCAACGCCTGATGCCATGAAAACTTCAGGTGAAATGCAAATCGGTTATATCAAATACGGTATCGAATAATTCTCATAAAAAAAGGAATCGCCAGCTCGCTGACGATTCCTTTTTTATTATACCGTTGTTTTCACAAAGCGTGGATCCTGCCATTGTTGCTTCCACTTCATTGCAGAGGCAATAATGATGACGATACCAAGCGCCAACATAATACATGATAAAATACCGTTTAATACATTGAAGCCACCTGCTGCTGAATTCCAGTAAACATTTTTCACCATCCAGAACCCTGCTACATTGACCGTAATGTATAAGTAAACGAGTGGGATAAAGCATGTTAACGCATAAATACGTTTGTCTGCCACTTTCAATACATACGTGACACCACAGGCTAAGCCGATTGAGGCCATGAGCTGATTGGATACACCAAATAATGCCCATACAGATGCGATATCACCTGAGTTGAGTAAATAACCCCAAATCACACAGGCAAGCGCACTCGCAAAAATCGTGCCTGGTAGCCAATCTGTTTTCTTAAGTGGCTTATACACATTGCCTAAGAAATCTTGAATTAAATAACGTGCTGTACGCGTTCCCGCATCAATCGCCGTTAAAATAAACACCGCTTCAAACATAATCACGAATTGATAGAAATAGCGTGTTAAATGGCTAAACCACTCAACACCTGCAAAAATAGACGCCATACCAACTGCAAGCGTTACAGCACCACCTGTACGACCTTCTAAATCCATACCAACCGCTGCCGCAAGCTGTGGCAAATCAACCGTCGCCATTCCAAGTGCTTGGAAAGCTTCAGGTGTAGAGTTAATCGCAAAATAATCGCCCGGATGTAAAACCGTTGCGGCAATTAATGCCATCACCCCGACAAGTGATTCTACAAGCATCGCTCCAAACCCAACGATGCGGATATCCTCCCAGCGGTCAAGCATTTTTGGTGTTGTCCCTGATCCAACGAAGGCATGGAAGCCCGAAATCGCGCCACATGCAATCGTAATCGAAACGAATGGCCACACAGGACCTGCAACAATTGGACCGCCACCATTAATGAAATCTGGAATAATAGCTGGGAATTGGATTGTTGGATTAATAATAAAGACGCCAATAATTAGTGCAATAAAAACACCGATTTTCATAAAACTACTTAAATAATCACGTGGCGCTAATAAGAACCACACTGGCAGAGCTGCTGCGAAAAATGCATACACTGGTAAAATAATTGATAATGTCGCTTTATCTAATGTTAAAACATTTCCTAGCCATGTACCCTCAATGTATGGACCGTAGAATACGGCTGCCACTAAGAGTAAAATCCCAATCACTGTCGGAACCCATAAATTATTCATTAAACGCTGCATGACACCCATTAACATCGCAATTGGAATGGTTGCTGCCACTGCGAAGGTACCCCATGGATTTTCTGCTAACGCACCTAAAATAACCATCGATAAACCAGCCATTGTAATCGTAATGATGAATAGCATGGCAAGGCCTGTACAAAAACCCGCTACTGGACCAAGCTCCTCACGCATCACTTCTGATAATGATTTACCGCCTTTCATCATCGACGCAAATAATACAACCGCATCATGCACGGCACCCCCGATTACTGCCCCGATTAACAGCCATAAATAGCCTGGTAAATAACCAAACTGTGCTGCTAAAATTGGTCCTACAAGTGGACCTGCTGCCGCGATAGCTGCGAAATGGTGACCAAACGCCACCCATTTGTTTGTCGGCACATAGTCTTTGCCGTCATTTTTTTCATGTGCAGGCGTTGGTGCATCGTCATTGATTTTCAATACTTTTTTCGTAAAGAAAATACCATATAAACGATACGCTATTGCTAGCACACAGATTGCTCCAATTACAAGTGTAATGGCATTCATCTGTCATCCCCCTAAATATGTATAAAATTTGCACAGAATTTTCAGATAAATCACTACGAAAAGTAGCGTTTTATTCCGCGCATTTCCACAAAAGTTTTCTCAATTTTGTGAACATTTCTATTTTAACTAGAAAATGTTACAAAAAGATACCCTTTATTTAAAAAATAAGTAATTTTCGTCATTCTATTTTTTGAAATCAAACGATTAATGGATACATCTTCATTTATTTACTAAAAATGAACAGTTTCTATCATTTCATTCATCGAAATTAGCGCTTCTGTCTGCTATTTTTCTCTATTTCCTATTGGTACGCTAATAAGAAAAGGAGGCTATCTTTATGAAAAAATTAATTGCAGCAACTGCACTCATCACGCTTGCCGCTTCAAGTATCTCAACGCCCGTACAAGCCGCGAGTTACAAGGTCGTTAAGGGCAAGCTCGTCAATGCAAAGACCGGCAAAATTGTCACAAAAACAACGGTATTTAAAAAGCAACTTTATAAAAAAGGAGTGCTTGCAAAAGGGACTGTGCTTTACAAAAATACACTCTATGTTATAGGCTCGATTCCAAAAAACTACACATTATACAAGGGCACACTTTACGCAAAAGGGAAAAAACATCAGGGCGTGAATACATACAAAAATAAGCTTTATGTCGATGGTATTGTCTTTGAAAGCAATGCGCTATTTGTCCATGATGAAAAATTACATCAGGGCGAGCCACTTTACCCTGGTATGAAGGAATACAAAGGCATTCTTTATTCAGATGGCTACCCGTATACAGGTGTTGATGGCCAGCATTATTATCATAATGGCAGAGACATTTATAATGGTATGCTAAATGATACGATGGTGACGGTATCCTATACCGATGAGCAATCAGCCGTTGTGCGCATTTCAGGCATTCCTTCCGCTATTAAATATCCATCTGCTAGCACGATTATTTCTATGCAGGGAAGTCCCGCCACTTGGAAAATAGAGCCGGGCGCTGGTCAACTTGGTGATTTAGTATTTACATTCACCGGCATTCAATCAAATGGTTCATTTAACGTCACGATTTCCTCATTATTTTACGGCGAAGGACGCGGGGCACTCCATTTCAACAACAAAACGTTCTCGTTCAAATCACTGCTTCAGTTAAAATCAAATAGTGATTTCAATCAATTACTACATGATGTCGAAAAACTAAAACAAGTCGAAGCGGATCAAGGAAAATGGTTTACGACAGAAAATGATGCCCTGACAGCACGTGCCATTCGCTATGAAAGCCTCTTTGGACAGAATGGTACGACTGCGCAAAGTAATCCATCTCTTTACTATGCCGCGCATCAATTAAACAATGAACTGAAAGTGCTCAAGAAAAAATATGATGATAAGTATTTTAAGTAGCTAAATTTATGCTATTGAATAAAAATGAATTATTATCGTTTAAAAAATTTTGATTCAACGCAAGTTACTTTAATAGCAACAGACACTTCATCTACTTATTTACATATAGATATGGTATAATTATGTAAATAAATGTAAAGTAGGTGCTTTTATGGAGAAATATACAGCGATACTTGCTTATTTGCTATTCATTTTTATTCTGTATTTAGATTTCTTTAAAGAAGGCGTCAGCTTATTTCTACCATTAATAATTTTAGTCGCACTTGTCATCGTGAGCACTGTCCTTGCACGAAATGAGAAATTCGCATGGAAGATTTCAAAATCAAAATTTGCGTTTCTTAGTATTGTTGAAGCAACTATATTGATGCTACTGACAATTGCTTTTTACTGGATGGGTGGCCGTTCACAACATGGCATCAATCCAACAGGCTATGCCGTATGGATAGTCTATGTTATTTCCTTATTCCAAGCATTTAAAGAAATGAAAAAAGCCAAAAAAAGCGCACAAACGCATTAAAAAAACACGTCCTTGGCTTATACCAAGAACGTGTTTTCTTTTAGAAAAATACGAGTAATAACACAGCGACTGTAAAGCAATAGTAAGTGAAATATTGTAGCTTACCTTTTTTCATAATGCCCATAAACCACTTCATCGCAAAGTACGTCATCATAAATGTGGCGATAAATGCGGCAATATATGGAATCGCTAAATCTGCTTTATTTGGTTCATTTAAGAAATCGGATAAACCAAGCACTACACCACCTAGACTAACAGGGATATAGAGCATAAATGAAAAGCGGAGCGCGGTTTCCTGTTTCATTCCGACTGCAACAGCAGAAATCACCGTTGCACCCGAGCGACTAATCCCCGGTGTTAAGGCAACAGCCTGGCCTAAGCCAACAATCACCGCATCCTTCGCGGTAATATCACGATCTCCTTTGCTCCCTTTCATATTACGAATGAGCCATAGCGCAATCCCTGTCACAAACAGCATCATGGCAATAACTGTCATACTCACCGAATCGGCAATGACATCACTTAGTAACACGCCAAGGATACCCGCTGGAATCGACCCAATGATCACAAATAACGCAAAGCGGAAATCCGCCTTATACTGCGTTTGTCGCGTCATTATATAGCGAACAAATCCAACGATTAGACGCTGAATATCACGACGATAAATAATTAGAATGGCTAGTAATGAAGCCGTATTCGTTAAGATGGCGAACGTAAAACCTTGCTCCCCTACACCAAGCAACTGACTCGCTATCATCACATGTCCACTCGATGATACCGGAATCGGTTCTGTAAAGCCTTGTACAAGCCCAATAATAATGAGCTTTAGGGTATATAATACATCAAAATCCACTATTTTTTCTCCTATTCACTTCTTTTCTCTCTATAGTAACACGTATTTTCTTAGAAAAAGTTTCGCCTTATAAACTCTTTGTGATAATTTTACGATAATAACGTAATGTTAAGAGCGCAAATACTAAGTAAAGGACAATATAAACTGCTAATACCGTCATAAATGGTTTTTCAAAACCAATACCAAACATAACCCAGCCAGCTTTTACAGCAAAATAGCTATGGAAGATCCCAATGAGTAATGGGAATCCAAAGTTGAAAAGTTGTTTATAGCTTACACCTTTCATTAACTCCTGCTCTGCAAAGCCAATTTTACGTAGCATCGTAAATTGCGGTGCTTCATCTTCGGCTTCACTCATTTGTTTGAAGTATAAAATACTACCTGTTGTTAACAGGAATGCGAGGCCAAGGAATCCTGCTACGAAAATGACGATCCCCATTGTTTCAAGGAATACGCGATAATGTTGCTCCTGTGTTGAGAAGGACATTTTATAACTATCTTCGCCTTTCCCAACTTTCGCCATACCATTCGTCGTGTCCATATAGATTTGTTGTGCCTTTTCTAATTGCTGTTCATCATCAATATCGAAGCCAATGAATGATTGAATAGAAGGCAACTCTTTTGCATGCTTTTTGATTTCATTAAACATACTATCCGATACGACCATAGTCGGTGAGTTGCTTAGCGTCGATGGTAATACAAAGCGCTCTTCAATCATTGTAATCGTTGCTTTTTGCTTCAAATCAACAAGCTCAATTTTTTTATTTTTTTCTAATGGCATAAAGAACTCTGTCATTTTTGCATAGTTAAAGATAGCGACTTCATCATCGTTCAATATTAAATCCGGCATAACACTTTTCACTTGGCCTTCTTTAACAACAAGCAATGACATCGTATCATCTTGTAAAATGTCCGGTATCTCGCGTGAATACGCATTCTTTAAATCAAAGCCCGCTTCAAGAATATCAAATGTATACTTGTCATAGTCAATGCCAGCCTTATCAAATTTCTTTTCAAGTTGTATCGCTTGTTCTGTGACTGTACCAATATCAAAAGGCATACCCTCTTTTGCGCGTGTATCTGCTGATGTATACGCAATATACGATAACGTTAATACCGCAAGTGCAAGCGCTGTTAATATCGTAATTAACGATAAGGACAATGAATTTGTTTTCATACGATGCATAATCGGAGAAATCGCAACAATATCCACAATTTTCACATGACCCTGACGCGCTTTACGTTGTACATTCAAAAGTGCAGAAACACTAAAGCGGAAGAAAATATACGTCCCAATAATAACCGACCCTAAAATCGTCAACATGCCCACATAAAGGGCTGTTTGCGTGTTAAATTTATCACTCGTCAGCAATTGCGTTGAAAGATAATAGCCTAAAATAATTAAACCAATCCCCATAAAACCAATAATCATGCTAATCCATGAGAAGCGTTTTACACGTTGCTCTGTTTTTCCAGACGTATGGAATAAATCAATTAGCTTGGTACGGCTCATATGAAGAAGTGACTGTAAATACATCACAATAAATAAAATAACAAAAATAAGTGCTGTTTGAACGAGTGCATCTAGTGAAAACTCAACTGTTACACTACGTTCAACTTCGACAACTTTTAAAAATAGCAGTGCGAAAAAGCGACTAAAAATTGCGCCCATTCCAACACCAACAGCTACGGCGATTAGCCACATTACACTGTTTTCTAATAGAAGCATGCGTGCAATACGACCCTTTGGTAGTCCAATTAACTGATATAGCCCAAACTCCTTACTACGACGCTTCATAAATAATTGATTGGCATAAAGTACGAAGAAGAAAACAATCACAACTAAAATGACCGAACCCGCTTTAAACGCTGCCCCTGCCTTCATACTCGTTGAGTTCATTTCAACAACGCTTGGATTAGCAGCTAAAGTTAAGAATGAAAAATAAAGACCACTACTAAAAATTAATGCAAGAAAATAAAGGCCATATAATCGACTATTTTTCCACATTGTACGAAAGACAAGTGTGCTAAGCTTCATAACCATCACCGCCCAAAATCGCCTGCGTATTTAAGATGTTTTCAAAGAACTGTTTCCGTGTTTGTTCTCCTTTGTAAAGTTCTGTATAGAGCTTCCCATCTTTTAAAAACAGTACGCGGCTACAATAACTTGCGGCCACCGCATCATGTGTCACCATTAAAATCGTTGTTTTCTGCGCTTCATTTAACTGTGATAACTTTTCAAGTAAAGCCGCAGCTGATTTTGAATCAAGCGCGCCTGTTGGCTCATCACCGAACACAATCGCCGGCTTCATAATCAAAGCACGTGCCGCTGCAGTACGCTGCTTTTGTCCCCCACTAATTTCATTCGGGTATTTATGAGCTAGTTCTTGAATATCTAGCTCATTCATTAATTGCTGAACGCGCATTTCTGCTTCCTGTTTTGAAATATCGCTCACTGCGAGTGGCAGTAAAATATTTTCTTTTACCGTTAAGGTATCAAGTAAATTATAATCTTGGAAAATAAAGCCCATTTGGGTACGACGGAAAGAAGCAAGTTTTTTACTCGAAAGGGTTGTTAGACTTTGGCTGTTAATGGCCACATCCCCACTTGTCGGCTGATCAATCGAGCACAGTACATTTAATAATGTAGTTTTTCCCGACCCAGATGGCCCCATGATGCCAACAAATTCGCCTTCCTGTGCTGTAAAGCTAATTCCTTTTAGCACTTCAATTTGATTGCGACGCTTACCATACGTTTTATGAAGCTGCGTTGCTTTTAAAATATCCATAATGATTCCTCCACATTTCTTAATACGTTTAGTTTACGCATTATCGCGAACGAAATCGTTTGATTGACATGACAGGAACATGACAATTTTGTCACTTACGCACTTTCGCATACGTATTTTCTTCTGGAAAGCGAATAATTAAATCTGTGCCTTTATGAGACGTTGCCTGTAAAGTAAGTCCAAGTTTCTTCGCTGTTTGATTCGCTAAAAATAAGCCCATCCCCGTTGAAGCAGATTGCTTGCGCCCCGTAGAGCCTGTAAAGCCCTTTTCAAAAATACGTGGCAAGTCCTCCATCCGAATCCCAATGCCCTCATCATGAATGACTAACTCATTTTTCATGTAACGAATCGTAATAAGGCCACCTGTATGACTATACTTCACTGCATTTGATAAAATTTGGCGAACAATAAAGCGCAGCCACTTTTCATCTGTCACTAACACATCATCGCCAACTACTAAATCAATTTCTAATTCTTTTAAGAAGCACCAGTTTTGAAGTTCCTGTACTTCCTTTATAATCGCCTGGCGAATGGATACCTTTTCAAATAGCAAATCATGCTCCGCTGCAGATAAGCGTAGTGTATGAAGGGATTGATCTACTAATAAGTGAATACGAAGCCACTCTACTTCTAGTTGTTGCTTCGTCTCACTAGATGGCAATTCATCTAATAATAAGCGCATCGCAGTCAACGGTGTCTTCACCTCATGCACCCATGCCACCTGAAAATCATTCGTTTCTCGTATTTCCGCCTGCGTCTTATGCAGTAAACGAATCGCATCAAGCTCTGCCTGTTCCGTTTGAAGTTTAAAGGCATCCATATAATCTTCCGCATTGTGAAAATTCAACGCATACAATCGTCGATAGTCTCGTAAAAAGCGATAGCCTATAAATAAGGCGAAGAAAAACAACAGTGTCGAATTTAAATAAATTGTCGCGACACTTTTAAAATCCACCTCCAGCAATAGCAAGCCATTCATCCAGATTAAGCAAAAGAAGAAAAACAAGCCCGTTGCACGATGCTCTCGCCAAAATAATTTAATCATGATGTGTCACAGCCATATAGCCAAGGCCCTTTTTCGTCACAATAACATCAACCAATCCGAGCTCCTCTAATTTACCGCGCAGTCGATTGACATTCACCGTCAGTGTATTGTCATTTACAAAGCGTGCATCATCCCATAAGCGCTTCATCAAGTCATCACGCGACACAATTTCATCTGGGGATTCTAGCAAAACTTTCAAAATAAACTGCTCATTTTTTGTTAGTTCAATCACTTGCTCTCCCTTTGAAATGGTACTTGCCGCATAATCGACCTGTGCATCATGAAATTGATTATTCGCTTCCTTCACTTCCTGGTAATCATAGGTGCGACGTAACAAGGCCTGTACTTTTGAACGCAGAACATCCATATGGAAAGGCTTTTGCACATAATCATCTGCGCCCATTTGCATCGCCATCACCATATCTAGTGGCTGGTCACGCGAGGATAAGAATAAAATCGGCACCGTTGAAATCGCTCGAATTTGACGACACCAATGAAAGCCATCAAACGCAGGTAACTGAATGTCAATCATGACAAGCTGTGGCTCAATTGCTTCAAAATCCTTTAGTACTTCATGAAAATCCGTTGGTGTTTCTACTGTATAGTTCCACGATGCAAAATCCTTTTTTATTTGTGATGCAATAACCACATCATCTTCTATTAATAATATATTCATTTTCCCACCTCATTCCTTTCAAGCATAAAAAAACAGCCTGCATTACGCAAGCTGTTTCTATGCTAATCAAATTTCTGCTGATATAAAATCGATGTGTTAAAACGGAATTTTTTTAATAATGACGGATCTACTTCCACATAAACATTCGATGAGTCAAACATCCATTCACCTTCGTGGCAAACCATATTATTTACCCATAAATGTTGTTTTTGTTGTCCTTTTTCTGTATAGCGAACTGTTGTCACATAAATTTTACGCTCTTCATTAATTGAAAAATGTGCTACATCCATCAATTCAGGGTCTTCATTTGAATGATAATGTTTAAATAAATTTCCAAGCTCACTAATTGCTTGCTGCCCTTCATAGCGTTCCTCTTTTGAGCAAATTATCGTTAAACTGAAATGCTCCGTACACTGTGCAACCCACGCCTTAAAATCCTCGCTAGAAAATGTTTTCTGCACTTCATTACCAATCGAATAGAAACTCATTCAAAACCCTCCTCATATTCTATCTCAAAAAATTATTATTTATAGGATGTTACTTGCTTTCATTTTAATAAAAAATACCAGTTTGAGATAGCTTTTTTATTAAATATATGAAAAAAATCCATAATTACATTAAATTTATGAATACTTTTCAGTGATTTTTATTATTTTTTGTAAATTAAGGGAATACTTTAAGAAAGGAGTGAGGAGAAATGGACTCAAAACTGCAAGCACTAGAAATTTTAAAAAAGCAACCCTATGGCGTCATGGGCACCGTAGACGGCGATAAACCTTATGCACGCATTATGACATTTATTCACGATGAGGATTTAACGCTGTATACTATTGCCCCAGTCCATTCAAACATTTTAAAGCATGTTGAACACAATCCATTCACCCATATTTTATATGGCTATGAGGATCATGAAGATGATGTTTTTTTAGAAATTGAAGGTCAAGTTGAGCAAGCTGAAGATACTGAAAAAGCTATGGCGGTTTTACAAAATTATGACCGTATTCACCGCAATTCATTTAATGAACAGCATCACGTTCTACTAAAAATCAAACCGATTCGCATGCGCATTATGCATACAACGCGTAATGAGCCACTAGAAGTTATTATCCATTAAGGAGGGGATTTTATGACTGTAGAAGAACATATTCGCCTTGTTTTAGACCGCGCTTCTATTGGTACACTTTACATCGTCAAAGATGACAAACCAACAGGACGGTATATGACATTTAAAAGTGACGGCGCAACTCTTTATACGGTAACCGATAAAGATTCCGCTAAATTAATGGCCATTGAAAAAAATCCCAATGTACACATTATTTTAGGCTATCAACCTGGCACTGAATACAATTACTTAGAATTTGAAGGAAAGGTCACCGATGTAATGGACGACCAGTTACGTATTAAAATGCGTAATTTCTTTCGGTCCGTATTTCAAAAAGAAGCGGCAGAGGTTACACTACTTAAAATTGAACCATCTGTTATTTATTTGCATACACAAAATGGTTCACCAGCCCAAAAATTTGTTTTACCTATACAATAATAAAAAAAAGAGACTGAGACAAAACACGTCATTTTCCTTTTTTAGCGTTCGCAACGAAAAACCGGAACCGCGCCACCGCGCGATTCCGGTTTTTCTTATGCTCCTATGAGAGGTGATTTCTACACGTATGTCAAAGCCTCTTTTTTTGTACAATTATGATGCATACACACGATTTCTTCCAGACCGTTTCGCCATATACAGATTTTCATCTGCTTTATGCAGTAATTCTTCTACCGTTTCCTCATTCGTATATGTCACAACCCCAAAACTTGCGGTTACGCGCTTTAAATCGCGACCTAGATGCTCCAAATTGGCATGCTCAATTCGTTGACGGAGCTCCTCAGCTAAAGACATCGCTTGATCATCCTGCGTAATCAACACAAACTCTTCGCCACCATACCGTGCAAATAATACATTTGGAGGCAAGATTTTATTAATTATATCAACAAAAACCTTTAATAATTGATCCCCTGCGACATGACCGTAATAGTCATTGTATTGTTTGAATTCATCGATATCTATCATAATGAGTGACCATTTTTGCTGTTGCTGCTTTGCATGGTCAAATTGATTGGCAACCATTTCATTAAAGTATCGACGATTCGCAATACCTGTAAGCCCATCCTGCCAAACAAGCGCCTCTAGCTGTTCATTTTTCTCTTTCAACTGCTTTGTTTGTAACGCTACTTCTTCATCTAATGATTGATTAAGGCGAATTAATTCCATGCGCCCTTCGGCAAAATCCTTTGCGATAGCAATTAATTGTAGTAATAAATAAAGCGCTACAGCAGGCATTGTCATTTCATAACGAATCGTGATAACGCCACTACCTTTTAAATAATCTAAAATAACACCACTAAATACGATAATCGCCCCTATCATATTGAGACGAGACACCCATTTATTTAATCGGGCCGAATGAATCATGACATATAATAGATAGAAAAATACGGGTAGCATCACCCACGAAACACTAAAGAAGAGGGTTTGGAAAACAAGTGGTGGGGTCAATACTGTAATGACGATTAACAAACCACAAATTAACCAAACACTATATACAACCCACTTAGCAAAAAAACTTCATAATACAATTTCATTAAATAAATAAAAATAGCAAAGCATAAAAGTGTCCAAATATACTCCATCTTTGTCGCACCCACGTATGAAATGCTTGTCACCTTTTCATATAAAAATGGCACCGCAAAAAACGAACGGATTGCAAAGCTCACACAAAATAAACCGAATACAAAAAATTCACGTAAATCTTTTAAAAACCATGCAAAAATTAACATCAATAAGCCCATCATAAACATTAGCCCCGACACAACAGTATTCCGATAAAATTGCAAATTACTTTGTCGATCAACTGCTGCCTGATTTCCAATGTAAATCGAATTTTCAAAACCCCCACGCATCTGCTGGAAACTCGACATTTCCATTTGAAATGTCACCGTATCTTTTGATGGTGTGAAATAAGCTGTTCGAGAAGCTAACAATGTTTCATGTAGGTTTTCAGGACCAACTTCCCCTACAGAAACCAGTTTTTTCCCATCCACATAGAAAGCATATGCGCTATATTCAAAAGGAATATGTACAGCTAGACGATGATTACGCCATTCCTTCGGTACGGACCACTTCCGAATATACGTGCCATATGTATTCCTTACACCAACTGATTTTTGAAAAGAGCTCGGTATGTGTACAACCTTACCTTGTTCAAATGTACCTTTAGTCATCATTTCTTTGTGATAAAATACCTATTCACCATCAAGTGTATGCAAGCGATTTTCAGCTGATAATGTATGCGCTGAAACTGTGAAATTACCGCTAATGAGCGTGAATACAACTATAAATAATACAACGAACTGTTTCATGACATCTATACCTCAAACCAATTTCTTATTTTATTCCTATTTAACTACTATTTTAGCACCAAAATAGGTATTCGTTAATTTTAATTATAAACCCATACTGATTTTGTTATTTTTTTGCTTTAACGGATATCTGAAAGATAACAAAAAAACAGGAGGATGCTTATGCCAAAGGCAATGATTTATCAACTTCCACCAATTCATCGTCTCTTAACGATAGTAGCCAGTGTTTTGTTCACGGTTGAAATCGCGATTTTATTATCTGCGCCACTTTCATGGATAATCCAGCTATTAATTGCTGTTGAAGTCTTTCCCTTTGTCGTAACAGCTTTCCTTTATGCAACAAAAGGTTCTGTTACAGCGATTCCATCAACGGCTATCACAAGTATTCTTTATATGGCGTTAGATAGCTATCATCAGCGATTCCAAACGGAACGAACACTCTTACGCCTTCTTGTCGTGCAACAAGAGGCACCTAAAACAAATGAGAAAATTGCACCGCTTTTACGTCGCTACCCCGAAATCATTTATACGTACCGACTCATGCAGCTGCTTGGCAAAGATTCACTTGCAAAAAACAAACGAGTGAAAACCTTTTATCAAGATGCCTTTCAATCATGTGATGCGCGTGATTTAAAGGTATTAAATGACTTTGGTCTATCCGCAAAAATGATTATCAATTTATTAACAAATGGGCGTACAAGTGTCGTCGTTTATCGAACACTTTACAAAAAAGAAATTTCACATTGGTATACTGCGCTAGAGGAAACGTTAGCGCGCTAAAAACTGCAAATAGCGGTTCTCAACAAAAAGAGGGAATCACGCCAACGCGCGATTCCCTCTTTTTAGTTAGACATTTTCCATAATGACATAAATCCATTGATCCTCGTCACGATAGCATCGTAAAAATTGTCCTTCTGAAAGCGCGATTTTTTGCGCTGTATGTTCAAATAAAATAGCTCGTATTGTTACGTAATATACTTTTTTCAGTACAGTTTCCTCAGTTACTTGTTCGTATTGTGTTAGATTCCCACAGAATGACTGCGCCATCAAACCATCAAATGCTCGGTAATGCTGAAAGTAAACGAAAGCTGCTTTGAGATGCAGTAATAGATCTCGCTCATACGCTGTCACTATATGCACTTCCTTCGCATTCATATGTCTTTTCTCTTGCGCTAGTAGTTGCTCATTATACATTGCGAATGGCGCCTTTTCAATGCGCTCAATTGTTTCATTATCCAATGTCTTCACTGGTACATCAATCGTAGCATAGCGAACGTTTACTTTCATATTCCTCCACTCCTTAATTTAAAAAGAAATTTCTATCTCCCTATTTTCTATTTACAGAAGCTGTTTTCATTATAAGCCATCAAATGATTATTTAACATAAAAAATTAAAAAATTCTGAAAAATAAATTTTCAGAGGATTAACTTTAGACCTATACTCGTTTTTTAAATTGCGTTTTTTTATCTTTAGGTTCATTAAAAAAACAATGTTTCAAGATGTTTTATAACGGTTAAAGATTTTAGCCATCGTGATTTTTTAAAAATTTGGCGTTTTTTACAAGCTTTTTATTAAAAATTAATAAAAATATATAAAAAAAAGAGGATAACACTATGAAAGTAGGGTATATAAAAACCATACCAAATCCGAATATATTTAACTAGGTATTTAGAACCACTTATTATCCAGGAGGAAAGCTATTTATGAGAAAAGAACTAATTACGACATTTATGGCAACGGGAGCCGCAACAGCTTTCTTTGCTGCAACAGATACTGCAAGTGCAACATCAACGTATACGGTAAAGGCTGGCGATAGCCTTTCAAAAATTGCTGTTATGTACAACACATCCGTTGATAAGCTTAAAAAAATCAATAAACTAAAAGGTCCTTATATTTATATAGGACAAAAAATTAATATAAAAAGTTCCAAAAACACACTGAAAACAACGAAAAAATCGACAACAACATCACCTTCACATAAAACATCAAGCGCTTCAGCTACATATACAGTCAAACCTGGTGATTCTTTAAGTCTTATTGCTTCAAAGCACGGTATGTCATTACAGACATTAAAATCAATCAATGGTTTATCATCTGATCGAATCTTTGTCGGTCAATCGTTAAAAACGACTGGAAAAACAACAAAGAAAATTGTTGTTGCCTCACCAGCGACAAAAACCGTGAAAAAGCAAAAAGTTTCTACTTCGACATACACAGTTAAAGCTGGCGATTCACTTGGCCTTATTGCTAGTAGAACCGGCATTAGCGTGTCTGAATTAAAACGTATTAATGGTCTTACTTCTAACCTAATTCACCCAAATCAAACATTAAAATTAAAGGGCAAGGCACAACCAGTTTACGCAAGTAAAACAACGACCGTATCTAATAAAGTCTCATCTACAAAAACGACTACAGCGACATCAAATGCTGGTGGCGGTATTTTAAATCTTGCGATGAAACAGCAAGGCGTGCCTTATGTTTGGGCAGGGTCAACACCAAATGGCTTTGACTGTTCTGGCTTTATCTATTATGTATTTAAAAATAACGGCTACAATATTGGACGAACTTCTGTAGCTGCTTACCGCGCACAGGCACAATCTGTATCTGCTAGTTCTTTACGTGCTGGCGATATCGTATTCTTCCAAAACACTTATAAACAAGGCGTCTCTCATGCAGGGATTTATATTGGCGGTGGTCAATTTATCCACGCTGGCTCAAGTGGTGTGCAAATTACGAACGTGCAAGACAGCTATTGGTCGAAACATTTTCATAGCTACGGAAGACTTTAAAATTAAAAAGACATCGATAGTCGAAAAAAAGGAATTGTGCAATCAAAGCGCAATTCCTTTTTTATGAACCAATGAATGAAACTAAAATTCCTAGCTTCTTTTTTGATTAAATTTCGTATTCAATTGCCACAGCTTTACTACTACTAATATTAGGTGATGGTTGTGAATTGTAGACGCGAGAATACGGTACAATCGAATGTGTCAGCCAAATATTCGAACCTAAAATCGAGTCATGGCCAATTTTCGTTTTGCCCCCTAAAATAGTTGCCCCAGCATAAATCACGACATTATCTTCAATATCTGGGTGACGTTTAATGCCCTTAATTGGATTGCCATTTTCGTCAAGCGGGAAACTTAATGCGCCAAGTGTTACGCCTTGATAAACTTTTACGTTATTACCAATCGTACACGTTTCACCAATAACAACACCTGTACCGTGGTCAATAAAGAATGAATGCCCAATTGTCGCACCCGGGTGAATGTCGATACCAGTTAAATCATGCGCATGTTCTGACATAATACGCGGGATAATTTTGACATCCATTTTATACAACTCATGTGCAATACGGTGCGCGCATACAGCTTGAATAGATGGATAGCTTAATAAAATTTCTTCTAATGATACAGCTGCCGGGTCACCATTGTATGCTGCTTGAATGTCCGATTGAATCATTTTACGAATTGCCGGGAATTTATTTAATAAATCCATGACAATCTGATCGGCACACTCACGCGCATCTGTTGGACAATCTTTTTCGTTGCTATAGACTAGTACTTTTTCAACCATGTCACGTAAATCAACAGCCGCTTTACGCAAGTTGTTGCTAACAGCCATGTTCAGGCGTACTTCATCCATTTTCTTTTGGTCATAGATTCCTGGGAACAGTGCCATACGGAAGCTTTCTAACACTTTCACGATGCGGTCGCGTCCTTTAAATCCAATCGAATTTTCTGTATCGAAATGCTCGCGGTTAATTTCTGTTAATTCACGCGCGATCGACGGTACTTTATTATCTAGCCATTCATGTAATTCCATAATTCTTGGTGGCCTCCCTTAGCTATGTTACTTTTCCTATCAGAATTCTTAATCACTCTATTTTAGCGTATTTTGACATGACTTCCAACTAGGAAAACTCAAAAAGGGATATTTTAACTGAACATTCGGCACTTTCCACAAAAATCAACCTATAGTTGCATTTATCTACAAAATGCTACAATTACTCGCTAGTAAATTTCACGTTGAAACTATATGCTATTTGTAGGAGGTGGTGTTATGAATCTACAATTTTCAACGATTTTTACGACTCGCCGAAAAGAGCTTAACGTGACACAAGAACAAGTGGCACAGTACATCGGTGTGTCGCGGGCAGCCGTTTCAAAATGGGAGAAAGGCCAAAGTTACCCTGATATTACAATACTGCCAAAGCTTGCGACCTATTTCAATTTATCAATTGATACATTACTTGGTTATGAGCCGCAGTTGACGACCGAACACATCATTGCGCTCTATAAAGAACTGTCAACAGCGTTTCACGAGCAGCCATTTCATGAAGCCGAAGTAGCAGTAGAAGCACTTATTCATGATTATTATTCTTGCTTTCCATTTTTATTGAAGATGGCGCAGCTCTATTTAAATTATGCGGCGCTCGCTGATAATCCCGTGACGATAGCGGTACGCATTGAGCAACTCTGTTTACGTGTCGAGCAATATAGCGATGATTTTGATTCCTTAAATGAAGCGCGCATGATTGGCAGTCTAGCGCTCCTCATGCAGCAACGCGCTAGTGACGTCCTCGAAAAAATCGGCAACCGCGTGCAAATCCAATTTAATGAAGACCAAGTAATTTCACGGGCACATCAATTACTCGGCAATATCGAGCAAGCAACAGAAATTTTGCAAGCGAGCACATATCAGCATCTCTTTCTCGTCATTTCTACATGTACCGACAGCTTATTATTAGAAGAAGCCACTCATTTTGATGAAACTATTAAACGCGTCACACAGCTCATTGACACGTGGAATATCCAAGCGTTAAATCCAAATACGAGTCTTGTGTTTTATTTAACGGCAGCAACGGGCTATATGCAGCAACAGAAGCACGATGAGGCGATTGTGATGCTAAAAGAATATGCGAAGGCATGTACTAAGTTATCATTTCCGCTTCAGCTATGTGGTGATACCTATTTTAACTTAATCAATCACTGGCTTCATTCAACGATGCAACTGGCGACTGTCACACCACGCGATGAAGCTTCTGTACGCCGCGATATTGTGTCATCCATTACACAGCACCCTGCATTTGCACCACTACATGAACGCGATGATTACAAGCTACTTGTCCAAACAATTCACCATACATTAGAGAGGGAGTCATGACATGGATACTCTAAACTGGGCACTTATCGCCCCACTGATTGTTATTCAATTTGTACTTATGATTATGGCATTAATTGATATTAAACGCATCCACGCCACAAATGGACCAAAATGGGTATGGATTCTCGTCGTTATCGTCGTCAATACAATTGGGCCGATTGTGTACTTCATTTTCGGACGTAAAAACGTATGATTGCAGCTCATTTAACGAAGCAATTTGGCGCACATATCGTCGTCAATGATGTTAGTTTTACATTAGAACCACATACAGCAACTGCGCTCATTGGTCCAAATGGCGCAGGTAAGACGACGATTTTATCGATGCTCGCAGGTTTATTGAAACCAACAGCGGGCACAATCACAAATAATGATGTTCAAATCGGTTTCCTTCCGCAATATCCGCAATTTTATCCGTGGATGACAGTACTAGAGTTTACAGAAATGGCCGCGCGTCTAAGTGGTTTATCAACAAAAGAAGCGCGCAGCCGAGCACATGAAGCGCTATCATTTGTTGGACTAGAGGAAGTGCTAACGAAAAAAACAGCCGCATTATCAGGTGGTATGAAGCAACGCCTCGGCATTGCACAAGCTATTGTTCATCGCCCAGCCATTTTATTATTAGATGAACCAGTCTCGGCACTCGACCCATTCGGGCGTCGCGATATGATGAGTTTATTAAAAAAATTGCAACAGACGACAACCATTTTATATTCAACACATATTTTAAATGATGCAGAAGAAATGACTGACCAAATCCTCTTTTTAAAAGATGGTGCGCTCATTGAACAAGGGACTTTACCATCGATTCGCGCGCGTTACATGGACCCTCGTTTTGCGGTGACATTTTGCGAGCAAGCAGATGCCCAAGCATTTAGTACACAACATCAAGTTGAGCTAATTGAAAAAACAGTGTTCGTGCCAATGACAAGTTATCCAACGATGCAACACTTACTCTCTTTTTTAAGTACAACATATGCACCAATTGTTAAAATTGAACAGCATACGTCCTCTCTTGAAGAGATTTTTATGAAGGTGATGAGCCTATGATAATTTTATTAAAAAAAGAATGGCTTGAAATGCTGCGCAGTTATCGTATTGTATGGCTACCACTATTGTTTATTTTGCTCGGTATTAGCGATCCGCTCACGAACTATTATATGGAAGATATTTTAGCGACTGTTGGCAATATGCCAGACGGTTTTTCTATGACGATGCCAGAACTTGCGCCAAGTGATTTACTAATCGCCTCACTCGGTCAATTTCAAATGATTGGCCTCCTCGTTATCGTCGCAATCACAGCTTCGATGATTAGTCGCGAACGCCAAAATGGCACCGCAACACTCATTTATGTACGCCCTGTCTCTAATTTCTCGATTTATATGAGTAAATTAATCGCGATGGCACTGCTAACACTTGTGTGCACAATTGCCGGTTTTGGTGCATCGATGTATTACACGTATCTATTATATGGTGGCGTCTCAACGACTGCTTTTTTATTGTTGATGCTCTTTTATTGGCTATGGTTACTCATGGTAATCGCCACGACCATAACATTTAGCGCATTGTGGACAACGTCGATTGCAATGACTGTTGCAATCGTGCTGTTTCCACTTGGCATATTACTCGATTCTGTCATTGGTGCTTATTGGCATTATAGTCCATACAAATTGGCTCTATATGGTGCCTCTTGGCTAACGACACAGAGCGATTACTTATGGGGCACCTGTAGCATTGTTGTTGCATGGACGATTTTTGTTAGTCTACTTGGTATATGGGCTACTGGTTGGAAACGTAGCACAACGAAAATTTAACCGATTAAAAAATAGGAATGACGGGGTTGTGTCATTCCTATTTTCATGTCCTCATTATTCTTTTTACGATTAAATTTTCACATCATTATAAAATGCGCTATCCTCAAATTTCTTCACAACATATGGACAAATCGCCTTCATCTTGTAATCGTGGGCGCGCGCATACTCTACCGCCTCATTCAATAATTTTCCAGCGATACCTTGCCCACGCAACACTTCATCTGTATACGTTCCAGTCATTTGCATCACGTTATCCTCAACATACCATTCAATACGCGCAACACTTTTCCCTTGCTGGAATAATTCATAACCTTTTTCTGTCAATTCAAATTCCATAGTAATCACCTCATAATTACTATACCCACTTTTCGTCTAATGAAAAAAGAGGCCGGGACAAAACAGTTCATGTTCCTTTTTTAGCGTTCGCCACAAAAAACCAGAACCGCGCCACAGCACGATTCCGGTTTTTCTTATGCTCATCTGAGATAGTATTTTTACACTTATGTCCCAGCCTCTTTCTACCTTTTCACTAAACGGGGAGTTTTGTGTTAACTATATTATAAAAAAGGTTTACCATAAGTGCAAATTTTTTTAACAGCTTGCTTGCTGTAATGGCGTTAAATCAATTTCAAACCCTAATTGCTCTAACATTTTTTTATCATCATCGCCAGGTTGGCCATCTGTCGTTAAATAATCACCAAGGAAAATTGAATTAGCCGGGTATAAACCGAGTGGTTGCATATGCCCTAAATTAACTTCTCGACCACCCGAAACGCGAATCTCTTTCGTCGGATTAATGAAGCGGAATAATGCTAATACTTTTAAACAGTAACGTGGGTTCAGTTCGTTTATGCCTTCTAGTGGCGTACCGTCAATGGCATTTAAAAAGTTAACCGGAATCGAGTCTGCATCTAATGCATGCAAACTACGTGCCATATCCACCACATCTTGCTTTGTTTCCTTCATTCCAACAATGACACCTGAACATGGCGAAATTCCGGCTTCTTTTGCACGTTCAACCGTTTGTACACGATCGTCGTATGTATGTGATGTTGTAATATTCGTATGATTACGAGCAGACGTATTAATATTATGATTATAGCGATCTACTCCAGCCTCTTTTAACCGTTGTGCTTGTTCAGGCTTTAAAATTCCTAAACACGCGCAGACTGTCATTTCAGGATGGTGCTCCTTAATTTCCTTCACTGAATCTACTACAATATCAATTTCTTGATTACGCGGACCACGGCCACTTGCCACAATACAATAGGTCCCAACTTGTAGTGATGCCGCGCGATTCGCCCCATCAATAATTTCTTGTTGTTTCATCATTGGGTATTTTTCAATCGGTGCTGTTGATACAATCGATTGCGAACAGTACCCACAATTTTCTGGACATAAGCCCGATTTCGTATTAATAATCATATTCAGCTTTACTTTATTCCCATAATAATGGTAGCGGATACGATAGGCAGCATCTAATACAGCTAATAGCTCGGTATCTGGACTTTCTAAAATAGCCAATGCTTCTTCATCTGTTATCACATAACCATCGATAACTCGTTGTGCTAATTGTTGATAATTCATGTTAGTTTCCCACCTTTATGACGTGTCGTAATCGAAATGCAAATAAACCAGCTAGTATAGCCAACACAATATCTTTCGGTAGCGGCGGCAACATCCACGCCCACGCCATCCAATAACTAAAACCTTCCGGTGCAGCAGCCCATAATTTATAGGCGGCATACAACCAATTTGTACCAAGTAAATAACTAATCATCATGGCGACAAGTCCTGCTGCAACATACATTGCTTTTGTTGAACGTACTTCAATCATTTTTCCAGCGATGTAGGCCGACAAAATAAAAACAATAATAAAGCCAAACGTAGGACTCAATAATTGACTAATGCCGCCGCTAAAACGGGCAAAAACAGGTGCCCCTGCTAAGCCGACACACGCATAAACAGCTACCGCAATCGCCCCGCGTTTACTACCGAGCACAAGTCCTGCTAATATTGCAAAAAATGCTTGCAATGTAATGGGCACCCCTCCGACTACCATAAATGGCATAAATGATGTAATGTTTGCCCCTATCATCATCAATGCCGCAAACATGCCACAATACACAACATCATACGCAGTAAATCGTGCACGTACCCTTGTGTATGTCGTCATCTCTTTCCCCCCTCTCAACTATGAACGTTTTTTACTATAATCCATCCATTTATTTTAGTCAACAATTTTTATTTTTAAGTTAACTCTTATGTAGCATCATTCATAAACGCTCGAACAACGCAGGCGCTATCGTGCGGCCCAGCACAATTTTTTTAAATTGGAAACAGCCAAGAAACTTTATCAACAAATATTGTCATTGTAATCACTTGCGATTCTTATCAAAAATCGTTAGAATTAAATAATTGTTAACGCATTTGTCAATGTATAGTCAGTTGGATTCCAGCTGACTTTTTCTATGAATAAAAAATGACTAATGAAGGAGGGTTTGGATGGGTTCTTTAGATTTAGAAATGTACTTTGAACACCTTGTTTTAGCGAATGAGCTGAATGCTTGGCGTTTGCATGATTTAGAAGAGTTTAAGCTTTATACATGCGCAGATGATCTAGCGATTCAACGCGACCTCGCACACAATGCGGTGTTATACATGGATGAACGATTACTCATGCCCGAACAGGAAGATCTCACGCTTCTTCCTCTTTACGAGCAAGCTTACTTAGAAACACTTGAAAAGCATTGCCAAGTTTTAGCACATTATAAAACGACAGCTGACGATGGCACACCACTTTATCAAGTATCAATCGCTCTAGCGGTATCAGAAACAGAATCAATTGCAAATATTGTGAATGAAGCGACTACACTGCGTCACTTTATCCGCAACGAGATGATGTACGCATTCCGCCGCGAGCAAATTCGTCTACAAAATAGCACCAAAAAATCATGCTGAACAACACAATTCTTGGCGAATAAATACAGCAGGAATGGCGTCATTACGCGATTCCTGTTTTCATTTTCTTATGCAATAGCGTTTTAGCTATCGCATCTACATATAAACTTGTTTACATTTTTACAGAAAGAAGGGAATTCAATGCCTTATGATGGATTTGTACTTGATTTTAGTGAAACCATTCATGTGCTAAGCGCATTTCATCGCGATTTAGACGATCTACCAATTTCACCTGAGGAAAAATTTCGACTATTAAAAGAGCTTGACCGTAACCCGTATGAGCCAAATGGGGCACTCTTACAAACTACTGCACAATATGATTTTTTAGAACAAGCATTACGCGCTGCACAACATAAAAATAATCGCTAGTCTGGACTAACCTAAAAACAGTGACAATATAACAAAAGAAAGACACTTCTAAGGTATTAAAACTTTGGAAGTGTTTTTTGATGGACAAAACAACGGTATTCGATTGAATGTTCTTCATTTCTTTAACTATTTTTTAAAAAATGAAACTTTCTTGAAGCTAAGTCGTATAAGTAAGTGACTAGTATTTACGCTAGCACATTTCCATTTCATTAAGGACGGTGAAGTTTTTTATGGGTATCAATCTTCAAAAAGGCCAACGTGTTGACTTAACAAAAGGCAATGCAGGTCTTAGCAAAGTACAAGTAGGCCTAGGCTGGGACCCTGCTGAAAATAAAAGCAGCGGTGGTTTTCTAGGTGGTTTATTTGGCGGCGGTAATAAGGGAAGCAATGTCGACTGTGACGCTTCTGTTATTATGTTAAAAGACGATCATGTTAAATCTAAAGAGGATGTTGTCTTTTTCGGAAACTTACGTAGTAAAGATGGTTCCGTTCAACATTCAGGTGACAACTTAACAGGTGCTGGTGACGGCGACGATGAAGTAATTTCAATCAATTTACAAGCGATCCCTGCAGAATTCAATCGCCTTGTATTCGTTGTAAACATCTATGATGCTGTCAATCGAAAACAACATTTCGGCATGATTCAAAACGCATATATCCGCGTATTTAATGCAAACAACCATGAAGAATTAATTCGTTACAACCTATCAGATGATTATTCTGGTAAAACGACTCTAGTGACAGGTGAAATTTATCGTCATGGCACAGAGTGGAAATTTGCTGCACTTGGCAATGGCACAACAGATGCTAACTTAAGCGCTGTTGTAGCAAGTTATCAATAAGGAGGAAACAAATATTATGGGTATTTCATTACAAAAAGGTCAAAAAGTAGATTTAACAAAAGGTAATCCTGGGTTATCAAACATCGTAGTAGGTTTAGGCTGGGATACAAATAAATATGATGGCGGACAAGATTTTGATTTAGATTCTTCTGTCTTCTTACTTAACGATGCAAGCAAAGTAGACGATCCTGCTAACTTTATCTTCTATAACAATACAGTTGGTGGTAATGGTTCAGTAGAACACTCTGGCGATAACTTAACTGGTGACGGCGATGGCGACGATGAAACAGTAAAAGTGGCACTTAGCAATGTCCCACAAAATATTAGCCGCATCGCATTCACTGTAACAATTCACGATGCAGAATCTCGTGGTCAAAACTTCGGTATGGTTTCAAACTCATTTATCCGTATCGTAGACGCTGCTTCAAACGAAGAATTAATTCGCTATGACTTAGGTGAAGATTTCTCAATCGAAACAGCAATCGTTGTAGGTGAACTTTACCGCCACGGTAGCGAATGGAAATTCAATGCTGTAGGCGCTGGCTACCAAGGTGGATTAGCTGCACTAGCAACTGATTACGGTCTAGATGTAAACTAATTAACCAAACGCATAGGACATATTGTCTGCGCATAACACACTGAGAAACCGCGCAACCGCGCGGTTTCTTTGTCTTTACATAGGTAGAATCTCAAAATCTCATTTTTATGCGCGATGTGCACACTATTTGGATTCTATTTCCACTATTCTCATAAAAATGCGGTGTCTACCCAATAAAAAGATTAAAGCTATCCGTATGTGGTACAGTAGAAGAAGCAATAAAGGGGGCCTGAAACAATGAATCAACTAACGATTACACCTCTTCCATGGAAAGACACTGATGACTGGCTTAATTATTTCCTATTAGCTAGCACAGAGCGCCCTCGCTATAGTCTAACCGAGCAAAATCTCACATTTGAGCGCGTTGCTGTACGCGTTCTCGGTGTTCCATTGGACGATGTCGAGTACTTTAACACGTTGTACGAATGGCATACAGCGAGTGATGTCCATGTATTGAGTGAAGAGTTGAATAAACAAATACAAAATGAAGATTTCCAACTCCTTCAAAACATTTTGCAACAACATAAAGAATTACCTAAAGGCTTATCAATTAATCGGCTCGTTGCGATGATGTATGGTGCGAAACTTATCCCACAACACAAAGATCCACAAATGAATCGTCATTTACAGATGACACTGATTCGAGTCATTAAAACATTTCAACAACAGCAAGCACAAGGATTACTATCTAATGATTTTCGTCGCTTCTTAATCGACTTAGTCAAATGGATGAAAAATCACTGGATTGTGTGGATGAAAGATGCTACACCACAAACACCCTTTCCAAAAGTCGTGTGGTATGGTGATACGACGCAAAGCCAGCGATATTTTTTATTATTATTAATGTGGCTTGGCTGTGATGTTTTACTCTTCCATCCAGCCGGAAAAGATGATTTTCAACCACTTGATCCACATAATGAAGAATCAACCGTATATCGTTACGGTGATACAGCTCCTATGCAACCGTTTCCAACGCAAATAAGAGAAGTTCAAGCAACGGTCGGTTATCGTTCTACACAGCAGCTAGAACGTCTTATAGAGGACGAACATGGTGTTTATCGCCCCTGGCAGTATCAAAACTATGAACCACATAATGTCATGTTGCAACATACCTATGATGACATTTTCATTTATGCTAAAGAGCCCGCTATGATGCGCCCAGGCTTTAAAGCACAAAAACCAACTATCTACATTCCCAATATTTTTGCAAAAGTAAACGGGATGTCACGTGATAAGCAGGATTACTGGGAAAAGATGCATGCGCTTGTTGAACTACCTAACACTTTACTTATTCAGCAATTCCCATACGTAAAAGAATCAAAAGCCAATTTCCAATTTCATTACGATAAGAGCCTTGTCGGAGGAAATTTAGATAGTGAGCGAATGATGGGGACAAGTTGGTGGCAATATAAAGAGCTCTCACCTGAAATTCAAGTAGCCATTGCACGTATTATTATTGATTGCTGTGAGAACCCAAGCATTCAAAAAATAAATGGCGAAAAAGAGCGCGACCTTGCCATTACCACATTAAAGCAATTATCGATGGTACCAAAAGAGATTCTACGCTTTATGCAAAGCTTTGATTACGCTCAACAGCTACCTAAAATCGTTGTTTTCTATGATGAATCACTTGGGCATTTAACCCGAGCAGACGCCATATTATTTAGTTTCTTAAACCGTTTTGGCTTTGATATTATTTTCTATACCCCAACCGGTAAACAAGATATTGAAAATTACTTAGAACCATCTATTTATACCATTCACCGACTCGAAGAAATGGTCTTTGATGTCCACTATGAACAACCTACTAAAACACAATCATTTATTCATAAAATTCGTAAACGTTTTTTTGACTAAGGAGGAAATTATATGTCAGAGTTAATTCCATTACAAAAAGAAGGTCTAACAGAGCAAACAGCTAATGAAACACGTTTAGCACTTCGAAACGATCCAGAGGTAGCATCTATTATCAAAGCAGTTGATTGGCGTGATGCTAACGATATCTTAACTTTAGGTAAAGAGCCATCTCAGGAGCTATCACGTTTTACAGATAAAATTCTACATTCTATGACATTATCAAAACTAGATGATTCAAGTGATTTACTAAAACAACTTGAAAAAGTCATGAACAAATTTGATAAAGATGAGATTTTGAAAGAACCTAGCTTCTTTGGTAAACTATTTAATCGCGCTAAGAAAAGCATTGATTCTTTATTTGCTAAATACACATCACTTGGTGGTGAAATTGATAAAATTCATCAGCAATTTATGATTATTGAAGATGAATTAAAGAAAAACAACGTCGATTTAGAAGGCCTTTATCAAGAAGATATTCAATACTACTTAAATCTTGAAAAATATGCTGTTGCAGCTGAAATGAAGCTAGAAGAACTTCGTCAACAAGATATTCCTAAACTTGAAACACAAGTAGCTGCTGGTAATCAAATGGCACGTATTCAACTAGAAAATCTTCGTACAGCCGAAGAAATTCTAGACCGTAAAGTTGACGATTTAGAAAAAGCACGTATGGTTGCTGTTATTGCAGCTCCTCAAATTAAAACCATTCAACGTGGTAATAATGATTTAATCGCTAAAATTAATAGCGCCTTTGTAACAACGATTCCAATCTTTAAAATGGGCATCATTAATGCTGTCAATGCCAAACGTCAAAAGCTTCATGCAGATTCAATTAACGCCTTTGAAGATCGAGCTAATGAAATGCTCCGTGAAACAACAAAAGACATTATGAATCAAAGTGTAGATATTGCACGCAGAACCGGTACATCAAGCATTAAAATGGATACCATTGAAGATATGTGGGATACCATTACTAAAGGTATTGATGAATACAAACAGGTAAAAGATGAACAAGTTATCCAACGTCAACAAGACCGTAAACGTCTAGAAGAAATTCGCAATGAAGCAAAAGATGTATTTAGTGGTCAATAAATAATTCTTTTAAGCACAGTGATTATGTAATTGCTGTGCTTTTTCTATGCCTAGATATAGATATGTAATGGCATTGTGGACCATTTATTAAATTCATTTTTAGTTGCTGTAATTCTTCAATAAATGATATGCGTGCTAAAGAAACATCGCATGCTTCTACGGCATGGATGTATGTTGTTAAAAAAGCTAGGTATTGTTTTTTAGTATGTTTTTTCTTTCTTAAATAGAGTGATACCATTTCAGCATTAAAAAGAGTGCGTGTTGTAAAACCAGTCATCGCATTACGGCCTTTACCAAAAGTACGCGTTAACACAATGTTAGAATGCTTTAGAAGCTTGTTTAAAGTACTTTTAGGGATTCCTAGAGTTTTACATAGCTCTCGCTGAGTTGTCCATAAAAATCCATCTTGATGTGGTTGAGCTTCGATATATGTGATTAGATCTTGCTCCCATTCACTTAAATGGCTACGCGTACGAGCTGCACGTTCTTTTTTATGCTTATACCAGCCTTTATAGTTTACATACGGTTTTACGTTTGTATACGCTTCTGTTAATTGCTCAATATAAAAACGCTCAGGACCTTGGTAACGCCCACTATAGGCGGATTTCATAATGGCATGAAATTCACGTGCAGACAATGGTTTGAGAAGCTGTGCATTAAATGAGCCTAATGTGCACATTGCATCTGAAAATGAGATTTGATCAGCATAGCATGCTAGCGCCAGTGTGAATAATGTATTATTACGTCCTAAAACTCCTTTTCCACCATGAATATCAGGTGTTTGTAGCAGCGCTTTAAACCACTCTTGTTGTGTTAAGGATTGGCGTTGTGAGTTGTTTGACACGAAAAATGAGATTGTGTCATCCTCTTGCTGTTGCGACCAATTGATTAATTGAGAAATATCATATGTATGTGTCAAATCTACCCACAGCACATTTTTTTTTGTAGGCATGCGGAAAAAACCAAAATCATTGCAAAAGATATCTGCACCTACACAAGTAAGACTTTTCTTGAGTTGTGCAGCTATTTTTTTAGCCACAGCTAATCCAACCCCTCCTTTTTTCAAATGAAGCGGCTTACTTAAAATAAAATAAAGTTGATAGCCTCTTGTCGATTCTAGTAACAGTGTCGGTGTACCAATACTATCGTCCAAGCAAGCAAGTAAAATTTCTTGAGGAGAATAATTTTTTGTATCAATATCGATTACAAATGTATTCACTTGTAAAAGGTTTTGTTCTTCGAAGCCCTTTACATATTCTTTATAGCGATTCGTATAGCGATATTGTAAATAAGGATTCGGCGTAAAATGTGAGTAGTTATTTACACGTGAACATAATTGTTTTTTCGATGTAATAATATCGCCTTGTACTCCGTAAGCTGTTTGCAAATGTTCCTTTTGTTTAACGGCAAAAATACCGCCTTGTCGATTTGGTGTTTTCTCCATATTTTGTGCTGTTCGTAAGCTATCATGAAAGAGTGTATTAATAAAATCTTCAAAATGAAATTGCATAGGTATCCTCCTCTCGCTATTGTTAAATTATTATAAGCGAAAAAAAAGGTTACTTTTTACACTATCTCGTTTTTTGAAACCGTGATAAACGCTGTCATATCAAGTGTTACAGCGTTTTTTGAACAGTGATTCAGTTGTCAAAGTGTGCAACATACTACCGCAAAAATGAGATTTTGAGATTTTTAGTTTATATAAAAAATGCCGATTTGAGTTGTCAATAAAAGATTTTATACATATAACAAAAAATTTATTGGGTAGATGCAACCGCTTAAAATGATTTATTGGGTAGATGCAACCGCTAATTTTAATGGAATAAAAGACCATTTTTTATTGTTTTACAATAAAAAACAGCAAAAATAGCTTAATTTATTGGGTAGATGCAACTCAAAAAAAATTTTATAGGGTGTATCCACTTTTTGTGAAAAAAAAGTGAGAGCAAAATAGCACATAAAAAGCATCTTTTTTATAAAAATAGTTGATTTTTTTGATTTATTGGGTAGATGCAACGCTTAAAATGAGATTGCATGTAAAAAATGAGATTATAGAAAAACATTGATAAATCAGTATGTTCAAGAATTGTCAGAATATTTTATTGGGTAGATGCAACACTTAAAATGAGATTTTCAGCGCTTTATTGGGTAGATACAACCGCTATTTATTGAGCAGATAGAGCAAAAACATAAGATTTAATAAGAAAAAGAGTTTATTGGGCACAATATGCACGATAATGATATTTAATAGAATGCTTATATAGCAGGCTTTCTTTAGCAATTAATTAAATTTATTGGGTAGATGAGGTATAAAAATGAGATTATGTAGATAAACAAGGAGAAGTATTGGGCACATCTTGCAATAAGAGTGGTTAATCGATATTTTATGTGCCCGATAATTTATTGGGCACATATTACATAAAAATGAGATTATAAGATTTTACAATGGAGTTTTGATATACTTTTAATAAATATGAGAATAAAGGAGGCTGTATCCCCTATGGATTATTCAGCGATGCTTGATAATGTATATTTAACGAAGGATTTACAACCACTCGCAATTTGTGAAGCGGTACAGCCGTTATATATTGACGAATTTGAGCATGTAGCAGAATGGACAACTGATGTGATGATGATGCAACAAGAAGATGATTATAAGCCATCAAAAAGTTTTCAAAAACTTTTAAATTTTGTGCAGCTCATCATGCTCGATAATCGGGCATTTCGAAAAATTGATTTGCGTGAAAAACTAGCGGATGATACTCAACGTCATTTATTAGATCAAGTTATGCGCCCAGTTTTAGAAGAGGGTATTAAGCCAAAACCCGTTAAAAAGAAAAAGACTACGCCACCCAAAAAAGAACCAAAAGTAAAAAAACAAGAACTTGATAATATCAAACAGCCATCCCCTTCTAAGCCCTTTGATGATTTTATAATTGTTGAGCATAAGCCAGAGGAGCAGTTATCACTTGATATGCCAGATATTGGAACTGAACAAATTGTATCGGCAATAAAAGATCAGGAATATTTAATTACAAACTCTAGCCATAGTTATCAAGCTTTGCGTGATTTAGTAACAAAAAAAGATTTTGAGGAAAATGAAGATGGAGATTTACAAAAGGAAATTGTCGTAGATGGTGTGAAGCAAGGGACTGCGGAAATTCGTACAGATGAAGAAATCCAGCGATTACCAGCGGATACATTAGAAAAACAACGTATTTGGTTTTCACTCTTAGAATCAACGAATTCCGCTTTAGATGAACTATCTGCTGACTTATTTGATTTAATTGCATTTTCTTGGATGAAACAGCCTAAAAATGATTATGGCTATATTCATTTTGACAGTGACCAGGCATTACGATTAAAATTTGAAGACCCTTATGAAAAGTCATTCCGTGTACGAGAAAAAGAGCGGTTTGATATTATGCAGCGTGTTGCGACACTTGCATCTGTTTGGATTGCGATGGATAATGATGATTTCATTGTTATCAACCCAGAAACTGAAGATATTGACCGCCAAAATTATGAATTTGCAGATTTCCATCCATTATTCCAAATAGGCTCAATTGAGATGGCATATGACAAAAAAACAAAAAAAGCAAAAGGGATTTATTCAGTAACCATTAAACCCTCACCTTTAATCGACCGATTGTTAATTCATAATGACCAAGCATTTGCCTATTTAGATTATAAGGTATTTCAATACAATTATTATAAACATCGTCAGCATAAGCGGTTAGTGCGCTTTCTAAATTCGGAATGGAAAAACCAACGTAATTCAGAGGCATCAACCTTCCGTGTAGGACATCTAATTGAAATTATGGATTTTGGGAAAAATAGTGTACACGGGGCACGTTTGCGTGAGCGTGTAGAAAGAGTGCTAGATGATTTACTAAATGATGAAGTGATTAAATCTTGGAAGTATACAGAGCCATTTGAAGAAGTTGAAACGGCAAAACGATTATGGTATTTACATGTGTGGGAAAAACTAGATATTTCTATCACGCCCCCAGATCAACTTGTTGTAGAAAACAAACGTATTGCAGAATTGAAATTAGCTTCTAAAGTAATTGATGTTCCGCATGAGCCCGTTGAAGAAGTCGAAGAATTATCTTTAATGGAAAAAGTAGCATTTATTATTGAAGAACGAAGTATTACGATTAAGGTGGCAGCAGCAGAGGCGAATGTTTCCTACAGTACATTACATCGGTATTTAAAAAATCCACCGAAAAAGATTTCAATAAAAAATAGGAAGCCATTAGAAGCTTATTGTGAAAAATGGTTCTCACTTGTACAAATGAATCATAATAGTTAATAAGTAAAAATGTTTACAAGTAAACTCCGTTCATTTGAACGGAGTTTCTTCTATAAATATAGAGTTTTAAATGTAGGCAAATTTATAGGAAAATGAAATAAGAATTGCTAGTATAGAGATATCTTGTGAAAGTAGAAAGAAGGTCATAATATGAAATTAAGCATACTAGATCAAATCCCTATTGCTAAGGGAATGACGGCACAACAGGCGCTACATAATAGTGTAGCTTTAGCGAAGAATGCAGATGACCTAGGCTATGAGCGTTTCTGGCTGGCAGAACATCATAACACACGTACATTAGCAAGTAGCGCACCAGAAATTACCGCAACATATATTGCAGCACAAACAAATCGTATTCATGTAGGAACTGGTGGCATCATGATGATGCATTATTCTGCACTGAAGATTGCGGAGCAGTTTAATACGTTAAGTGCTTTTGCTCCAGGGAGAGTTGACTTAGGTTTAGGTCGTGCTCCGGGCGGAGACTATGCAGCAACGTATGCTTTGGCACAAGGGAAGCGACCTTTTGTAGATGAACAATATAATAAATTAATGGCTATCCAGCAATTGATGGCAGGAGAAAGAGCCGATGATCAAGCATATACAAATGTAATAACAACACCAGCTAAAGTTCCATTAGCTAGTATGTGGTTACTAGGCTCTACTGGACAAAGTGCAGCAAAAGCTGCAGATTACGGTGTAGGCTATTCATTTGCACAATTTTTTAATGGGCAAGCAACAAAGGAAATTTTTGATTTATACCGTGAACGATTTATTCCATCTGATTTTATGAAAGAGCCTCAAATTATTGTTAGTTATGCGGCAACAGTAGCTGATACAAAAGAGGAAGCAGAATATCGTGCGAAATCAATTGATATCTCTAGACTACAGTTGATGCGTGGTGAACCGCAACAAGCACTTACGCCAGAAGAAGCTCAAAATTATCCATTGTCGGAAATGGACTTAGCAACAATTGAACAAAACCGTAAATTACATTTAGTAGGTACTAAAGAACAAGTAGCTGAACAATTGCTAGCAGACCAACATTTATATGGTTTTGATGAAGCTATGATTAATTCAAATCAATCTACTTTTGAACATCGATTAGAAAGTTATCGTTTATTAGCGGAAGCACTTATTGATTAAAAGCTGAAATAAAAAAGACATCGTCAATAATTATTGACGATGTCTTTTTTAGAGTAAGTTAAGTTGCATAAGGCATGCTTCATTTTATGCGGGAGAAAAAAGATTAGTAGAAACAGTTTAAATGAATGTTCCACGTGAAACATTCATTTAAATATGTAATCATGTAAACATTTTTACTATTTTATTTATTTACTATTTTCATGTATAATAAATAACAACTATAGTATAAGGAGGGTTTTTAGTGACAAGAATTATTACGTTTGCAAACTTTAAAGGCGGTACAGGAAAAACAACAAATGCTGTCCTTTTCGCATATACACTTGCAAAACAAGGTTATAAAGTGTTAGTTGTTGATAAAGATCCACAAGCAAATGCGACAACATTTTTATTAAAAACGTATATGACTGAACGTGAGGAAACACCAGTTATTTCAAATTATATGTTAGATGGTGTAAAAGCTGGCGATTTAGCTACAACAATTTTTACGATTCACGATAATCTAGATTTAATTCCCAATACGCCAACATTCCACTTATATCCTAAATTCTTACAAAAGAAATTTCCGGGTATGACAGACCAGGCTGAGCGTGAACGAATTTTCTACTTCCGTGAATTATTAAAATCAATTCAAGACGAGTATGATTTTATTTTAATTGATGTTCCGCCGACTATTTCAGATATTACAGATGCAGCTCTTGCAGCAACTGATTATGTCGTATTGGTTTTACAAACGCAGGAAGCATCATTAGATGGTGCAGAAGTATTTATTAATTATTTACAAGATCTACTAGATGAAGATAAAGCACAATTAGAGATTGTTGGTATTTTACCGGTAATTTTAAAAGCAGATTCGCGTGTAGAACAAGCAACGATGCAAAATGCAATTGCTATTTTTGGTGAAGAAAATCTTTTCGAGCACCGTGTGAAAACAATGGAGCGTATTAAACGTTTTAACTCAGTGGGGATTACAAATGATGATATGCATGATCATCGTGTACATAATTTGTATGATGAAATTGTCGATGAGTTTATTAAACGTATTGTGGAAATTGAGGAGGATTAATGATGGCAAAAAAATCGTTATTACGTCATGATCGTGCATTACCTGATCATTTAAAATATAATAAGGATGAAGTAAGTGAAGAAATTAAAAGTGTAAAATCTGTTCAACATAAAGCAGCGATGCTACGTGTTGATGAAGAGACGAAAAATCGCATTTCAAATTTAGTGAAAGTATGTGAATTTAAAAGTGCGAATGAATTAGTAAATGATATGATTGATTCATATATGAAGTCATTAGATGATGAACAGCGTCAAGATGTAGAAGTAATGAATCGTATTTTAAATAAGTAAAAATGTTTACAAATATACATGTGTAATTATATTAATGGATAGTTAGAATGAATTAATAACTAATTACGCCAAAGTTAGTTAATTAGAGAATAACTTTGGCATACATAAAAACCCGTTCAAAAAGTTAATGGCTTTTTGAACGGGTTTTATAATGTAAAAATGTTTACATTTTTACGTGTTTATTTTTAAAGTACGAATAATAGCTAATTAATAATACCTCTAAATTTTCCCACAAGAAACGCAACGACGATCTGGATCATCTTCTCCATAAATACGGAGTTCTTTTACGACACCACAGCTTTCACATTGTCCCATTGAAATTTGTGGAAGAATACCCTGGCGTGCTAAAGGCAGCCATTCGGTCATATACATCTCGTAGGTCATGCCATAGTCAATTAACATAAGTTTGCCTTCTTTATTTAATGCGTAATTACTACTGTCAAAAATATCATAACAATCCATTTCATCTTTTAAAAGATGAATGGATTGTTTTAATGAATCTGTTACACGTGGGTCTGTTTCAAAATCGATTGCATAATTTCCAAAGTCAGCTGGAACAGGACGATAATAAGGCTGGACACATATTTGTTCATCCATGTGTAAAACAGGTGCAACATTGGCATGTAAGTTTTCTTTATATAAATGTTCATACATTTTTTGTTCTAGATAGCTTTGTTTCTTTCCAAGCGGATGTAAAAATGTTTTAATGACAAACTGGTCAAAGCGATCCACTTTACGTGTAGATCCTAAGCCAATAAATTTTCCTACGGTTTTGGGGGTTACGTGTAATAGTTGAATCATAGCTAACCAGCTCCTTCAATCATTTTATAATTAAATCTATTATATAACAGAATACAAAAAAATCAAGTAGTTATAGAACAAAAATAAGTGTAAAATGAGAATATTTCAGTTTTAGGTAGTTAAAACAATAGAAAAAGAGCTACACAGTGTGTGCAGCTCTGATATATAACAGATTGTTTATTCGTAGCTGAATTGCCATTCTATATCGTATTTATCTCGTATTGACCCATAAAGAGGACTAAGGAAAGTTTCTTGCAAATCCATTAAAATGTCACCCTCTTTAGAGAGATTAGTAAATGCTTGACGCATAAATTCTTTATCATTTGAAATAATGGCCAATGTAATATTATTACCAATTGAGGCAGGTGCGTCGCTAAATGTATCAGAGAACATAATTTTTTCTCCAGCCACTGATACATACCCATGCATTACTCGATTTTTAGCATCCATCGGTATTAAATGCTCAGGGTTTTCAGGTGCCTCGCCAAATGTCATAATAGATGTATCGTTACTTTGGAAAGCATTGGCGTAAAAAGTGATAGCTTCTGTTGCCTCGCCATTAAAAATTAAATAAGGTGTAATCAATGGAATTTCCTCCTTAAAGATAATATGGTATTGTTATTCCCTTTTGACAAAAAAATACTCTATGAAGGTGATAAAAATGGATACAACAAATATGACGGAACAGCAATTCATTGAATGGTATCAAGCGAATGAAAAAGGAAAATATGAAACACCTAGCATGACAACCGATATGATTATTTTTACGAATCAACATGAGAAACTTCAACTATTACTAATTCAAAGAAAGCAACATCCTTTTAAGCAGAGTTGGGCATTTCCAGGGGGCTTTGTTGATATGGACGAAGATTTAGATACTGCAGCTCTGCGTGAGTTGCAAGAAGAAACTGGACTTCAACAAATTTATGCAACACAGTTATATACATGGTCAGATGTAAATCGTGATCCTCGGATGCGCGTAATTAGCGCATCTTATTTAGCACTTGTAAATCGAGAGGCGTTATTGGCTGCAAAAGCAGCTGATGATGCAGCTGACGTAGCTCTTTTTACGATTGAACTTCCTGTTGTGAAAAAATATGTAGGAACACAGCGTATAATGTTACGCTTAAGTCATCCACAGAAAGGAACGTTGTCAGCTGAGCTGGATATTACGTATACACAAGTTGGAAAGCAATTACATGAAAAAATAAATATTGTTGAACAACAAAATATCGCATTTGATCATGCTAAAGCAATTGTCTATGCAATTTTACGTATGCGAGAAAGAGCACAAACTTCACCATTAGCACTTGAATTGTTACCAGAAACATTTTCGTTTGAACAACTCAAACAAGCATATGGGGCAATTATGAATGAGCAATTAGCTAAATCAACTATCTTACAGTACGTTGAAAAGATAAATAAGGATATGTATCAATTTAAACAAGTTTAAATGTTTACAAATTTACTTGTTGATGAAATATTCTTATAAGAACCAATAAATAAAACCCCGTATGCTAACGTTATTTGCTAGCATACGGGGTTTTTGTTTATTTGTAAACAAGTTTATTAATTTACGAACTGCGTTTGCGATACATCATATAGCCATTTAATGAAACTGTAGAGTTATCAAAAAGTGTAGCTCCACGTTCATTTGCACGTTTTGGCGCTATCTCACATTCTGTTAATACAGCTTCACTATCACCTTCTAAATAAAATTCATCTTTTTCGTGTTGTTTGAATGTGCTATCTGTAAAGGTAATTTGACTAGATTTTCCACGCACACCATAATCGGCTCCACCAGCAATAAAGCATTTCTTTCCAATAAGTGTACTTTGATCAATTGTGATTGTCGGATGGAGATGGTCTGTACAAGTTACCATATTAAAGGTAGCGTTCACTTTATTTGTTAATGCTAAAGCGGTTCCACCATTATTAAAATGAATTTGTTGTAATTGTAAAGTAGAACGAGTTGCATCAAATTGTATTGCAAGGTTTTGCGAGAATAAGACATCTAATAAATTAAATGAGCTACTTATTGCACAAATACCATGTTGTTTATTTTTGGATATTTGACTATCATTTAATGTTACTGTAGCACCCTTTGTATAAATTCCACTACCATTATTGATGAAATTTACATGCTCTAGTGAGAGTGTGCAATATTCACTAGCTAAACCATATTGATTAGCGCCACTAAATTTTCCTTGAGTCAATAATAAATGACCGTTTTCAAGACAACGAATACCATCTAATTTTTGGTTTTCACATTCGATATTATTAATAGTTAGTTTGCTATTATTTGCATAAATTCCATAAGTACCATCATATAATGTAAGATTTTTGAAAATAGCTTCACTATTAAGTAGATCGATATTAATATCCATATTATTATGGAATGTTAGATTTTCAGCCGTTCCACTACTGCGGTCGTTAATCTGCAATGCAATTGCATTTGAATTTGAGATTTGAAGTATATCAATTTTAAATTGAGTTTGTGCTAAGAAGATAGCTGGAAAGTCAGATGGATGCCCCATCACGATAATATTTTGTAATCGTATTGCACTATTATTTACATTGATTGCATTTCCTCCACAACGATCGAAACGACAATGTGTAATGTCAATATCACACTTAGCTGCCAATGTAATATGATTTTTAGCCGCAATGATAAAGGCACAATCGTTAATTGTACCAGTAACTTGCTCAGCTAATAAAATGGCACTAGCTAGCTCAGATTGAAATTCACATGCTGTTAGTTTGCAATTTCCACCAACAGCTTCTAGTTGAACGCCCCGGTGTGTCATAAAATGTGTAGTGCTAATAGAAAGCTCAGATTGTGTAGCAAAAATGGCACGGTGGCTACCACGATAAATAGCTGTATTATCGATATGTAACTGGCAATGATTTAATTGAATTTGAGCTTTTTCCTTTCCTTTATGCTCCATAATTTTACACTCAGTTAAATAAATCGCGCTATTTTGACCTAAGATGGCATGATGTTCACCATATGTTAATTCCATATGTTTTGCGCGGAATGTAGAATTTTGTGATGCAGTGATTTGTGTATCTGTTGTTTCTGTAAAAAGTGTTGCAGAAACAGATGCTTGACTATCGATTAATATAAGATGCTGTTTCGCTTTTTGAAACTGACTATTCGTTAAAATCATTGATGATTGAGCAAGTTCAATTTGCGTCCCCATTGTATGTTCAGAGAAGTAGCTTGTAGAAATATTGAGTGTTGTTTTTTTCGTTGCAACAATTGCTTGCACAGCTTGTTGAAAGCGACTATGAGTACTTGTTAATTGACTTTCTTCCATATAAAGATGTGTTTTTAATTGATTTTTAAAGAGTGTGTGATCAATTGTTAATTGGCATTCTTTCGCAAATATTGCGTAATATTTACCGTTAAATTGACATTTTGATAAATTGATTGTTGATTGAGCCACTGCTAAGAAAGCTTTGTTCGCTTCCTTAGCTGAGCTTTCAAAATAACAATCTGTCAAATTAATTGTTGAGTTTTGAGCTAAAATTGTATGCTCCGTATAGTTGCCTGCAAAACAACAATTTTCAAAATGTACAGTGGCTTCCTTCATTTCTAAAACATTTTCGAAATGTAAATTTTGGACTGTTGCCTCTACATTAGGTGCTACAACAAGATCACCTATAATACATACAGCACCATGTCCATGAATGGTTACAGGTTTACGTAGGACTAGCACTTCATCATAGATGCCTGCAGAAACTTCTAAACAATCGTTATCTTCTGCATGTTCCAAAGCCTCTAATAAAGACTGATAAGCCCCTTCTTTATAACGTGAAACGTATAATGTTGCCATCGAAACTCCTCCTTTTGTTTATTATACAAAATATTTACATGAAGTGATAATGCAATTCTTATAATCATTATATACATATAACAAACTACATAGAAAAGATATACCGTATGTAGATTGGTTTATTTTTTATACATGTCTATAATAATCGGCTGCCTCTATAGTAACTTCCCGATTTAAGCTAGTATTTTTTAATTTTTTCAAAAAAATTCAATAATTTGAAAAGAAAACATATTAAATTTCAAAAATTTGCTATAATTGACATATGATTTAGTAAAAATAGCAGACTAATTATTTACTATTTTTCCTAAATTACTTTTCTAATCTGGGACAATTTGAATTTTAAGATTAGAAAAAGCCAGCAATGTCACAGGGGTGTGACGGATTTTGCTGAGCGAATTTATATGAGGAGGGTTTTATATGCGTTTAGAAAACAAAGTAGCCATTATTACGGGTGCTGCAAATGGTATTGGGGAAGCAGCAGCGAAAAAATTTGTGGCTGAAGGAGCAAAAGTCGTAGTGGCGGATTTTGCTGATCATGGCGAAGAAGTGGCGAAAAATCTTGGGGATTCAGCTCGCTTTTTCAAACTAAATGTGACAGATAAAAAGAGCGTAGCAGAAATGGTGCAATTTGCAGTAGATCAATTCGGGACAGTTGATATTCTTGTAAATAATGCCGGCATTACACGTGATGCAATGTTACACAAAATGACAGATGAACAATTTGATCAAGTAATGAATGTGAATGTTAAGGGTGCATTTAATTGTACACAAGCTGTATATCCAATTTTAAAAGAGAAGCAATATGGTCGAATCATTTCGACATCTTCAGTAAGTGGTATTTATGGTAACATTGGTCAAACAAACTATGCGGCTTCAAAAGCGGCAATTGTTGGAATGACGAAGTCTTGGGCAAAAGAATTTGGCCGTAATGGTGTAACAGCAAATGCCGTAGCACCAGGTTTTATTAAAACAGCAATGGTTGCTGCAATGCCTGAAAAAGTAATTGAAAAAATGGAAGCGACTATCCCATTACAAAAGCTTGGTGAACCAGAAGATATTGCTAATGCGTATGCTTTTTTAGCTTCTGATGAAGCAAAATATATTACAGGGCATGTCTTACATGTAGATGGCGCGATAATGATGTAAGCTATATAAGTTGAGAGTAACGGTAATTCGTTACTCTTTTTTTATTCTGAAAATGCGTCATATATACAGGTATTTTAGATTAAAAAAGAAGAGAATGGGTATAGTCTACCAAAAGACATATATAGCTAGATGACGTTGGATGCGCTTATCATTTCAAATTGTTGACTTAATGAAAGGCGGGAAAATATATGAAGGCAGTCATGAAAAGAATCGAACGAGATGCTATTGTGTTAGAAATGGACGGACAAGAATATAAATTAATAATGGATAGAGACATGACACAGTATGTACATGTCATAATGAATGAAGGTTTCTATATTGAACCTGTACATTCTGACAAGCAACGAGAATTACTTATGATCTCTGATAATCCAGATGCAGACATAATGCTAAATAAAGTAATCTCTAATTCTTCAAAATTACCAGATGTTTATCAGTAAGATAAGGCGCATAAGGCGAGAGCTACAAATGTCTCAATATAAATGAAAGAGGCGGTGAGTATGAATAGCCAAGCGATGACGTGTTCAAAATGTAATCGAATTTTGAGTTTACAAGATCGTATTGAAATAGATCATGGTACGTTTACAGCGCTACATCACCCAACTTATGTTTACACATGCCCACATTGTGGACATATTGAAGCGAGCCATGATGACTTTGAAGAGAATGAACACTCTATTTCGTCATAAAGCCCAAAGGAATCGTGCACTTGTTACGGTTCCTTTTTTACGGTTAATATGTTTACAAGTAATTTTTTTTACAAATAAACAAAAAATCCATTCTTTGTAACAAACAAAGAGTGGATTCCTTTTTAACGATAATAATTTAATAAAGACTGTGCAAAAATAAGTGCAATCGCGATGACAAAAGCTGTTAATAATATATAGCTTGTACGCCATAATAATCGTTGTTGTTGTTCATGCGCTTCTAATAAAGCATTTTCTTCCTCTTCTGTTAATCCATCAACGATGACTTCAGATTTTTCGTTAAAGAGATAGGAGAATAAAGCTATCATTAAAAATGCGGTAATAAATGCGATAATACCTAAAAGATACATGGCCGCACACCTCCATACGTATATCATCGGTTATAAAAAAATGGTTTTTAGTAATGTACTTTAATTTCTTACAAGTTGGTAAAGTATCATGAATTGTACGAAGTTTCTTTTTGTATGAAAGTAAAAATGTTTACAAATATACAAAAGGTCAACGTTATGCTTGTTTAATAGCAAAGTAATTATTTTCTGGATCAGAAAAATTAAACACACGTTGTCCAGGCATATCCACAATTTCACCTACTGTAACATTTGCTGCTACTAATCGGGCATGGAGCTTCTCTAAATCGGATGTTGCAAATAATAATGAAGGTGTTGCCATATCGAGTTCTGGAGACATTTTCATTATTTGTTCGCGATTATGTAAAATGATGGTTGTTTCCGCATTTGCATGTGGTGAAAGTTCAATCATATACATATCACCATTCATTACTTCATTTTTAACAACAAAATCAAAATGCTTTACCCAAAAATCACGAATTTCTTTTTGATTTTCTACATATAGCATAAGTTGTGCAAGTTGCATACGTATACCCCCTTCAAAATGGTTAATTATTTGGTTCATATGACATTAAATTTAAATAAATTTCATATTAATAAACTTAAAATAACTATATTTTAGACTATCTTCTATTATATACTATAAACAAGTAAGACTATTTTGACAATTTTAGGAGGGTTTTGATGAAAAAGAAACAATTGACGGCAATTGCACTGAGCACGGCGATGTTCACGTCAGCGATTGCGATGGCGCCAGGAGTTACAAATGCGAAAACAACATACAAAATTGTTAATGGAAAATTAGTAGATGTTAAAACGAAAAAAGTAGTTAAAGGGTATAAAACGTACAACGGTAAGTTATATAAAGACGGCAAGTTATTTAAAGGAATTTACAAAAATACTTATTATAATAAAGGAAAGAAAGCTTCGTATTGGTATAACGATGTGTATTACCATCAAGGAAAGCCATATACGGGATACTCAGGGCAGCAAAAATTACGCTTTAAAGACGGTCTACCATTAACAGGGGAATACAATAAAATTCTTTTTGAAGATGGCAAGCGATTTAATGGGTGGAAAGATAGCAAGTATTATTTAAAGGGGCATTTAGCAAATGGAAATGTCACGATTAATGGTAAAACCTATAAATTCAAAGATGGCGTTAAACAGGATTTTTCATTAACGATTATGCATACAAATGATACGCATGCGCACTTAGATAGTGTGGCAAAACGTGTAACAGCAATTAATGAAATTCGTAAAGATAATCCAAGCAATGTGTTATTAGATGCAGGTGATGTATTTAGTGGAACGCTATACTTCAATGAATTCAAAGGACAAGCGGACTTAGAATTTATGAATATGATGGGCTACGATGCAGCGACTTTTGGAAATCATGAATTTGATTTAGGGTCATCTGCTGAAGGACACCAAGCATTAGTAGACTTTATCAAAGACGCCAACTTCCCGTTTGTTAGTGCAAATGTCGATTTTTCAAAAGATGATAAATTCAAAGGCCTATTCTCTGACTTGGTAAGTTCGAATCCAGAAAAAGGTCAAATTTATACAGGTATTATTAAAGAAGTTGACGGGCAAAAAGTGGGGATCTTTGGCCTGACAACAGCGGAAACAAAAGATATTTCAAGCCCTGGTTCAATAGAATTTAACAATTATATTGCAGAAGCGCAAAAAGCGGTAAAAGCATTTAAAGGACAAAATGTCGATAAAATTATTGCCTTAACACATATTGGTTACGATGATAGCCCGGTATATGACAATGACCAAATTTTAGCGAAAACAGTTAAAGGAATTGATGTCATTGTAGGTGGTCATACCCATACGAAATTAGATCAGGTTGTTACCGTTGATACAGATAATGATAATAATGAAAAAGCGCCAACTGTTATTGTTCAAACAGGTCAATATGGTGAAAATTTAGGGAATTTAAGTGTGACATTTGATAAAAAAGGTGAAGTTACTGCTTCTGAACAGCATTTAGTAAATGTTGCAGAAAAAGCAGAAAATCCAGCCGCTGCGGAAAAATTAAAACAGTATAAGGATCGTATTGCTGAAATTAGTAATGAAGAAACGGGCGTAGTGGCAGAAGAAGAATTAACGAATCCACGTGCATCCGCTACATCTACAGAAAGTGTTCGCGCAAATGAAACGGCACTTGGCGATTACATTACAGATGGCATGCTAGCAAAGGCAAAAACATTAAACAATAAAGTCGTATTAGCACTTCAAAATGGTGGGGGAATTCGTTCGTCGATTAACGCAGGTCCGATTACAGTCGGTGAAGTGATTGCTGTACTACCATTTGGTAATACGCTAGCGACGGTTGATATTTCAGGAGCAGATTTACGTGCAGCGTTAGAGCATGGTGTAAAAGATTCGCCAAAAGAAAGTGGTGGATTCTTACACATTGCAGGTGGTAAATACACATTTGATTCATCTAAACCAGCTGGCTCACGTATCGTATCATTCCAAATTAAACAGGGGGATGATTATGTAGATGTCAAGGATGATCAAACCTATACAATTGCAACAAACGCCTTTACTGCTAAAGGTGGAGATGGCTTTGCAACATTTGAAAAAGCGTATGCCGATGGTCGAGTACAAGATCTAGGTTTATCTGATTGGGAGAACTTTGAGGAACAATTAAAATCATTAAAAACTGTGAATAATAAAACAGAAGGACGTATTATTGACGTTGCAAAATAAAAAATAAAAAATGCCTGTTCAATTTGATCAGGCATTTTTTTATGGAAATTAGCCGTGCTACGGACATTAATTTTACTAAGCTATATATGAATAGTAGAGCAATAATAGTTGACTTATACGGATGGGGGTATTATGATAAGGGCATTAATGAACAAGGTGGTGGTTCGATGCAATACGATGCAAAAGCTATGAATCGTTTAAAACGTATCGAAGGTCAATTGCGTGGTGTTCTTCGAATGATGGAAGAAGGCAAAGATTGTAAGGAAGTCATTACACAACTGAGTGCAATTCGTTCAGGTGTTGATCGTACAATTGGCGTTATTGTAACAGATAATTTATTAGAATGTATTCGTGAGAACGAAGGCGATGATGATAAAATGAATGAGGTCGTGCAAGAAGCAATTACGCTTGTCGTAAAAAGTCGATAAAGAAAAGCGTTTTCGAAGAGTTTTCTTTGGAAATGCTTTTTTTTGTGGGGAAATTTGTCTTAATAAATAATAAAAGGGTATAGTTTAATTGGTAAAAAATACAATTTTAGGAGGGTTTATAATGGGGCTGCCAACAGTAGCATTAGAGAATGGGGAAATAATTGCATATCGTCATCGCCCAGGAACAGGGGACAAAACAATTGTACTGATTCATGGTAATATGACATCGTCACTTCATTGGGATACGGTAATGGAAGCGCTAGATGAAAAGTATACGATTTACGCTGTAGATTTAAGAGGTTTTGGGGAATCCTCTTATAGTAGAGAGATTGAGCGCATTGAGGATTTTAGTCATGATGTGGAAGAATGGATGGCTAAGTTAGATTTACGTAATGTAACATTGGTCGGCTGGTCAACAGGTGGTGCAGTAGCGATGGATATGTGCATAGATGATACAGAGCATCGTATCGAAAAATGCATTCTTGTGGCATCAGCATCAACGAGAGGGTATCCATTTTTCTTACAGGCGCAGCAGCGTATAGCAGAAACTAAAGAAGAAATTATTCATGATCCATTTGTGACAGTGCCTGTTGAGACCATGCAACGTATGAAAAACTATGCAGGTATCCAAGCAGTATGGGAGCAATTAATTTATACGCATTATAAACCAGATCACGATCACTACGGAAAGTATTTACGCGATATTTGTACACAGCAAAATTTAGGTGATGTATATTATGCACTACACACATTTGATATCACAGATGAAATCGATGAAATTCAAGTGCCTATGTTAATAATTTATGGGGATAGAGATTATGTTGTATCAGAAAAAATGACCCAGGAGATTATTACAGATTTTGGAGGTAAAGCAAAAGTTTTAAAAATTAAAGATTGTGGTCATTCGCCGATGGTTGACCAATTAAACATTTTAACAACAGCAATTCAAAAATTTATAAATTAAATACGAAATTTATTAGGAAACTGTAATAGATGTATGGTATGGTATTAAGGTACAGATTCTGTATAAATCGCTTACGCTTCTCTCACCCAATGAGAGAAGTTTTTTAATACATAAAAATATAAAGAAAAAGCCCGCCACCTGGGGAGTGACGGGCTTTTTCTTTATTTAGGGAGAATATAACATGGGTAAGAAGTTTATATTCTTACTAATCATTATATTCCCACACTACATAATTTGAAACGTAAATATTCAGATAATAAGCACGATTTACTTTTTGTTTACATGTAAATGTGTTTATTTTTTTACGGTTTATACTTTGAATGCATCATCCATTTAACAAGTGGTTGTTGCCAAGAGCGAATAAAAACACCTAAAATTTTCCCTATAAATAATGCCGCAATAATTGTACCGATACCGATAGAACCTAGTTGATGAACAGTTAGTAGGCAGACGATTCCTGCGATAATAACATTTAAAAGGTCACTTGTTACTTTAGCTTTACTAAATGTCATATTGAAATGGTCGCTGATGGCATAGGTTAAAGCATCGTAAGGCATCATTGGTAAGCGAGCAGATAAGTATCCAAGTAAGCCAAATGATACGACAAATAAACTAGCCATTAAATAAACGACGCGCAGTAGCATTGTTTCAGGCATTGGCAAAAAGGCTTGAACGAGCCAAAGAGTAAAATCAGCAAAGGAGCCGAAAAATAATGTAATAATAAATTGTGCTAAATAAGAACGAAACTTCCATTCACGTGTAATGATAATTTGAATAATAATAAATAAGACGTTGGCGATAATAGTAGTTAGCCCAACAGAAATTCCTGTTGCTAATGTAAAGGCATAAGCAAGTGAGGATACAGGCGAGACACCAAGGCCTGCATAAATAGAAAGGCTGATGCCAAGTGTTAAAATAAACAGCCCGCTTAAATAAACGGTTACCTGTTTAATTGTTCGATCATAATGTTTCAAAAAAAAGCCTCCTGTTTTAAACTGTCACTCATAGTTAGTATAAACTGTAAATATTAATATGAAAAATATATAATTTAGTCATAAAACATATAAAAAATATATAATGAGGTGAGAAAAATGGATTTAAAACAGTTGCATTATTTCACGGAAATTGTGAAGCATGGAAATATTTCGAAAGCAGCAGAGGCCTTGCATATGGCACAGCCACCCCTAAGTCAGGCATTAAAGAAATTAGAGCTAGAACTTGAAACGACATTAATTGAGCGTTACCGTACAAAATGGTCCATAACAGAAACAGGGCAGTATGTATTTGAACAGGCAGAGGCATTAAAATCACGTATGGGAATTATGCGTCGAACAGTAAAGGAGATTGAATTGGGCGAAGCGGGTACATTATCAATCGGACTTTCGACTGCATGTGCGCAGCTTTGTGTAGGTTCATTAAAAAAATTCAAACAGCAATATCCAAATGTATTTTTAAATATTCAACAGGGTAGCTCACATCAAATGGAAGAAAAACTTCGTGAAAATGATATTGAGTGCGCGATGATGTTAAAGCCCTTGTATGATCATGATTATGAAATGCGCACTTTGTCGCGAGAGATTTTTGTGGCGTTATTCCCAGAAAATTGGTCGCTCTTAGAAAATCATGTGAGCTTAGCTGAGTTACATACGATGCCATTGATTGTTTTAGGGCGTATGGAAGGTTATTCGATGTATGAAAATGTTTTAAATGCTTTTTATGAAAAAGGCTTAAAACCAAATATTGAAATTGAATGTCATGATATCGGTCTTGTACAATCTCTTGTGAAAAAAGAAATGGGGATTGGTGTTGTGCCACTGATGGGGGTGCAGCAAACGCCAGGAATTCAAATTGTACCAATTGATGACCTACATCTTATTTTTGAACCGGTTGTACTCCACCGTAAAGAAAGAGAATTATCACCAAAAGCACAGCACTTTTTAACGATTTTATTAGAGGATTTAGTAGAAGGGGGAACAATAAAAAAGAGGCTTTGACATACATGTAAAATAACTGCTCCCATGAGCATAAGAAAAACCGGAATCGCGCTGTGGCGCGGTTCCGGTTTTTCGTTGTGAAGACTAAAAAAGGAATATGACGTGTTTTGCCTCAGCATTTTCTAGGTCATTGAATTAATAATAACCTGTGCCTTTTCAATTGTTGCTAGACCCTGAGAAAATCTTTTAAAGGCGTTAGGTAGCGCATGAATTGTTTTTGTTTCGGTAATGGTTTCAAACTGAGTAGTAGCATCAATATATTATCTGAGGCCTTTTTTATAAAGTAGTAAATAATTTGTTTGCTGTGAGGATAAATTTTCATTTTCGATTAATGAATTAATCGAGTGAATACGTTCCTTTAATAGCGTAGATAATTCATTTGTGGCGATTTGTAGTGAATGAAAGTCTTTTGCTTTTGCGAGTTGTTGTAAATCATCAATTTGCACAGTAAGTGAATCACCGAAACGCTCAGCATATGTGAGTTTTGCTAAAAATTGTTCATCAGTTAATGTTTGTGACAATGGTGTAGTAGAGCATTGTTGGAGCTCAACAGATAGCTTGGCCCCTTGTATAAACGCGACACCTAATAAAGAAATTAGTAATCCTACTATAAAACCGGTTATTAATTTTCGCTTTTGTTGTTTTTGTACGTAACGAACGCCGAAAATTGTGACGACAATAAATATAGCACCCAGTAGTAATGTATTTTCGAGTGTTTGACTCATCACATATCTACCCACCTTCTTTTTAAAGGAATATATGATTAACCATTACCGTTATAACATGGCACGAAACGATGCCAATATGTTCTTTCTTTACTGTTTAAAGGGTGATTAGAAGGGAGTAGAAAATTACTGATTAATGAGTTAAATGGTCCTTTTAATAGAAGCTAATCACTTGACTTATAATGTGCTTTTAGATAAGTGTAAATTTTCTTTACTGTTAAACATTCCTAATTAATACAAGTATTCTTTAGTGTTAAAATAAATAAGTGATTTTCGTTGACATGGGATTATAAAAGATGGTAACTTACAGGCGTAGGCAATATCTACACATATATAAGGAGGCTATTTAACATGGCACGTTTAGAAGGTAAAGTAGCAATTATTACAGGCGCAGCACAAGGTATGGGTGCGGCTCACGCAAAATTATTCATTGAAGAAGGCGCAAAAGTAGTTTTAACAGACTTGAACGAAGAAAAAGGTCAACAAACTGCCGCTGAACTTGGCGACAATGCAATTTTCGTGAAACAAAATGTTACAAGCGAAGAAGACTGGAAATCAGTTGTAGATAAAGCAGTAGAAGCATTCGGTAAAGTAGATGTTTTAGTAAATAATGCCGGTATCACAATGGCAAAATCAATTTTAGATATGACACTTTCAGATTACCGTAAAATTGTTGAAATCAACCAAGTATCTGTATTCTTAGGTATTAAAGCAGTAGCACCAGCTATGATCGAGGGTGGCAAAGGCTCTATCGTTAATATTTCATCTATGAACGGCTTAGTAGGTGGCGCTGTCGGTTATACAGATACAAAATTCGCTGTACGTGGTATTACAAAAGCAGCAGCTCTTGAATTATCTCGTAAAGGTATCCGTGTAAATTCTGTACACCCAGGTGTTATTGCAACACCAATGGTTGTTCAAGAAGATACAAAAGCAGCCGTAGAAGAATTTTCTAAACATATTCCAATTGGCCGTGTAGCAGAGCCTTCAGAAGTTTCAAACTTAGTATTATACTTAGCTTCTGATGAATCTAGCTACTCAACTGGTTCAGAATTTGTTATTGATGGCGGTTTAACTGCTCAATAATCTAATATAGAGAAAAGAGACTGGCCCTAATGCCAGTCTCTTTTTTTATGTGAAAATAGTTCATTTGTTGTGTTAAATTATAAGAAATATTAAAAAATATGGTAAAATAAAAGGATTAGAAGGCTTATGAGAGGATGAGACTAATATGAAGGAACGAATTGTTGTTGTAGAAGATGACATAGATATTTTAGAGGTTTTATCAATCTATATTGAAAATGCTGGCTTTCAATTATTCAAAGCATCAACAGTAGCAGATGGAGAACGTATTATTTTGGAGAGTAAGCCGGACGTCATCGTATTAGATGTGAATTTACCTGATGGTACAGGTTTTGAATTAGCTAAAAAAATCCGCAGTAAGACGAACGCGGTGTTAATTTTTTTAACGGTAAATGAAATGATTGATTATAAGTTAATGGGATTTGAAGTAGGTGCAGATGATTATATGACAAAGCCGTTTATTCCGAAAGAACTTGTCGCAAGAATTCAAGCGCATTTAAAACGTCGTACTTCCAATCAAGATGCGAATGCGTTAACATTTGATGATTTAACGATTCAATTAGATGAAAAAGAAGTGTACCGTGCAGGAGAACGAATCAATTTATTTACGAAAGAGAAGCAATTACTGTTTTATTTAGTCGAAAATCGTACGCGTGTCGTAAGTTCAGAGCAGTTGCTTAATACAATTTGGGGCTATGATGGAATTGTTGATCCGAAAACATTGTCTGTACACATTAGTACATTGCGCAGGAAAATTGGTGATTCATCAACGAAACCAAGATGGATTCAAACTATCCGAGGTTTTGGCTATAAATTTAATGAATAAGTTTGAATTTTTTGCGAATAGGAGTGCTATTGATGGTTAAGAAAACGGAATATATGCCGCAGCTATTGCATCGTAAATATATAGAAATCTATGAATCAATGATGGTGTTACAAGTGATTCCGGATGTTACAACCTTACAGCAGGCACAAGAAAAATTACAATATGTAAAAAAGAATACGGAGCAGTATCCATTTTTGTTTCAACCACTCAACGTGCTTGAATTTAATGGACAATTTTTATTTTTATATGAAGATTTTACGGGCCAATCCCTTCGTCAACTGTTGTTGTCAAAACTGTCATTAAATCAAGTATTGCAAATTGTAATCGCTATCATTGCTGCAACTGAAAATTTGCATCAGCAAAATACGATATATCAGTTGATTAATCCATCCCATATTTTTGTGAATCCACAAACCCTTGAAGTGAAATTATTGGCGCCTGAAACATTAGTACAAGCGACAACAGAGGTAGACTGGGCTTATTTGGCACCAGAACAAACAGGGCGCATCGATCAAAAAAGTGATGAACGTGTGGATTTATATGCAATTGGGGCATTACTTTATGAAATGATTGCCGATAAGCCCCTTTTTGAAGCGGATACAGAGCAAGAATATGTATTTGATATTTTGACAAAACAAGTTGATCACACGGTGATTGTACAAAAAAGTCGTATGCCGATTTTAGGAAATATCGTCCAAAAATTAATTGCAAAGAGTTCGGGTGAGCGCTACCAAACAGCAAGTAGTTTAAAGTATGACTTAATTCGTGTTTTCGAAGCGCTTGCACAAGGGAAAATGAATATAGATTTTCAGCTTGCTGAAATGGAACAACACTCGGATATGATGGTTGATTCAAAATTATATGGACGTACAACAGAGAAGCAAATGCTTGAACGCGCATTTCAACGTGTTGTCAAAGGGGATGGTCAAGTTGTCTTTTTGGTGGGTGCATCAGGGACTGGAAAATCTTCGCTTGCAAAATCGATTATGGAACAAACTTTTTATACAAAAGGATATTTTGTTGAAGGGAAATTTGATCAGTTAAAAAAACAGCATACGTTCGATCCAGTTGTGGCCCCTTTTCGCGATTTATTAAAACAAGTGTATTTAGCAGGTGATGCCGAAATTTCACGTTTTAAACAAGGTATCAAGCAAGTGGATTTAATCGTTATGGATAGTTTGCTTCAACTCATTCCAGAATTATCCTGGTTCATATCAAAAACAACGAAAATTATTGATGACCGCGAACAAGCAACACAACAAATTTATGCGTATATTTTTTCTTCATTGCAAAAATTACTTACTGTTTTTGCAACGAAGAAGCGCCCGCTCGTATTTTTTGTTGATGACTTACAATGGGCGGATGATGTTGTTGTCGATTTGTTTAAGAAAATTTGTGCATATCATGATAGTGGCTATTTATTATTTATTGTAGCTATGCGTGATGAGGCATCTACAAAAAATCGTCTTATGGAGTGGCAACAAGAATTAGAAAGTTATAGCACTATTCAATTAGGATTACTGGAGCTTTCAGCTATTGAAGAATGGGTGAAAGCAGTATTAGGCGAAGGTCCGACTGCATATGAAATCGCTAAATATTTAGCGCGTTTAACACAGGGCAATCCATATTTTATTGCTGAGGCTTTTCGAATGCTATTAAAAACAAAGATTCTTTTTTATGAGGCAGCGACTGCAAGCTGGCATTATGATGCCCAAAAATTAAATGGTATTGTGACGAGTGACGGTTTATCAGAATTTATTACCCGACGAGTTGATTTATTGGAGCCGCATTTAAAATATATTTTGCAAACAGCTGCTTGTTTTGGGCAAACATTTGAATTTCAATTATTACTGAAGTTGTTAGATGTTCCGTATTATAATTTACTAAGTGATTTACATATATTAATGGAGCGTGGGTTTATACGAATGCGCAGTGTATACCAACGTACGCTACCAAATGAAAAACAACTATTCCAGTTTGTTCATGATGGTGTTCAACAGGCCGTTTATAATTCTATCCCTGAAACAGAGAGGATGTCGATACATTTTTCGATTGGAAAACTATTGCAAAAAGAAAATAATGGTGTGGAATTATTAGAAGAAATTGTGCGACAACTGAATTACTGTAAGAGTCGTTTAAGTACGATTGAGCATGAGCAGCTGGCATTATGGAATCATCAATTAGGTGTTCTAGCAAAGTCGGCTGGGCTTGTACAAAATGCACGTTATTATTTTTTAGAAAGTAAAACATTACTCCCTACAGACTGCTGGGAACGGTTACGAGTGGAAACTTTGCAAATTTATATGGATCTTGCAGAGTGTGAAGGTGTATTAATGCATATAGACGAATCGAATGACTATATGAATGAGGCGTTGACTCATGCGGAAACAAAGCTCGAAAAATTACGCGTATATTATTTGATGACACGTATGCATCAAGAACATGATTCTTCAGATAAGTTAATTGATATTGGGTTTCGTGCATTAGAACTTGGCAATATGAATATTACAAGATCAGTTAAAAAATTAGATATTGTTAAAGAGTTTGTAAAGGTAAAGTGGGCATTACGTCATAAAACAAATGAGGATTTATTAAATTTGCCCGCCATTGATAATGAAGAGATTGATATTCTTATACAAATAATGATTGCATTTAGTCGGCTATCTTCACATCCGAATATTTCAGCGATGCTATTTTTACGTTTACTTCGTTTACAGTTGAAATATGGTGCTTCTACACAGGCGCCTATCGTTTATTGTAATTATGCATTAATACTCATTTCAGGGTTTGATGATATTGAAGGTGCGCTACGTTTTGGAAGTCTAGCAAAAGAGTTAGCGGATGCTTCGGAGGATATTTATATTAAGGCGCGCGTATATTTTATTTATAGTATTTTCCTACATCATTGGCAGCATGATTTACCATCAGCTATTGAATTAATGCGCCAAAGCCAGTTATGTACAAATGAATTAGGGATGAACTATATTACGACATCGCATTCTTGTTTTGTTTGTAATACACGGTTTTTATCAGGTGATTCACTAGCAGATGTGCAACAGGAAATCGTGACTCAACAGGACCGTTATGGTCAGCACCCGAATCCTTTAGCAGAGGACTTTTTAGCAGAATTGCAGTATTGGATTGAAGCGTTACGAAACGGTGAGATTGTACCTGAATATCATATGCCGATTACGCTTGAAGATGAGGCGATGGTGAAAGCTATGCATTATATCTTGCGTATTCAAATGGCCTATTTCTTTAATGATCGTATAGCACAAGAGGAATTGCTCATGGAGTTAGAAAAACAAAAGCATGAAATTATCTCACTACCAATTGCACCATATTACTATTTCTTTAGAGCATTACATCAATTTAATCGACTGCGAGAGGATATTTTACCGCGTAAGGCGTTGTTGAAGGCTGTACGTGAAATTAAGGAAAGCTTATATAAATTTAAAACTTGGAGTACCAAAGCACCGCATCAATATGAGCATTTATACATGCTATTGGTGGCTGAAAATGAGTACCGTAAACAAATGTATGAGGAAGCAGCATTACGATATGATCGTGCGATTCAATTATCAAAAATTTATCACTATGTTCACCATGAAGCGATTTTTTATGAGCGTGCAGCACGTTTTTACCATAATCAACATGATGAAAAGAAAACGCAGCGCTATGTAGCTCAAAGTATTCAAAAGGTACGTTTATGGGGGGCATCAGTTATTGCAGAGCGCCTCGTAGAACTATATACGCATTATATTTTACCAGAAGGAACAACAACATCGAATGTGCCGGTTGATAGATTGGCTATATTTGAAGCAACAGAATCATTAGCACGTGAAACGACGATTGAAGAGGTTTATGAGCGCCTACTTAAATTATTAATGCGCCAGGCTAATGCGACGGCAGTCCATTTTATTAAAAAGCAAGAAGATGAATGGTGTGTCACAGCCTCTCTTTTAAGAGAGCAAGGACCAATACAATTAAATATGATTACAAAGCCATTAACGGCAGCGCAGCTTGTGATGATTCATGAAGTGCAGCAGCGAACACAGCCACTTATATTGCGTGAAAGTACGGATGAGGAAATTCGTTTATATGATAATACAGCAAAAACATTAATTTGTATGGCAATTCAATATAAAGGAGAAACGAGGGCTTTTTTATATTTAGAAAATCAGTATGTTGAACATGTTTTCCAAGTTGTTGATATGGATATTTTACGTCAGATTGCCTTGCAGTTATTAATTGCAGTTGAAAATGCGGAAGTATATGCAGATTTAGAAAATCGAGTGACATTGCGTACAAATGAGTTAGAAGAGAGAAATATGGATTTACAAATAGCGATGGGGCGTCTTGAAATGAGTGAACAGGAGCGTAAACAACTACTACAAAGTGTCTCCCATGAGCTACGATCACCAATTACTTCTACACTTGGCTATATTGAAGCAATTTTGGATGGTGTTGTAACAGATGAACAACAGCAAATGAAATATTTAGAACGCAGTAAAATGCGGTTATTAAATTTGAATGAGTTGATTCGTGATTTATTTGATTTAGCAAAATTAGAAGCAGGGCGTTTAGATTTCCATTATACACAGTTACCGGCACAACAATTGTATGAATCTTTATGCTATAGCTATGCAGAGGATGTTGCAAGGGCTGGGTTGATATATGATACAACAAGCACTGTTTCTGCAGAGATTTTGGTTGTAGTAGATGTAAAACGAATCGAGCAAGTTTTTGTTAATTTAATGACAAATGCGCTGAAATATACAGATAAAGGATATATTTCATTTAGTATGTATGTTGAAGATGAGTATGTCATATTTGAAATTAAAGATAGCGGCATCGGCATTCCAGCGAAGGATCTGCCTTATATTTTCCAAAGTAATTATCGTGCGAGCAATAGTAAGCATCGTGATTCACATGGTATTGGATTAGCTATTTGTAAGAAAATTGTAGAAGAACATAAAGGAATGATCGAAGCAAAAAGTGAAGAATCAGAGGGTACATGTATTCGATTTAAGTTACCGACCGATAATGAGTCTTTAGACTATAAATAATTAAGTAAAAGATGTGCTGTTTAACGTTGTTTTAACCTTTGAAGAATATAGTCTATATACAAACTATATCTAATAGGAGGGGTTTTAATGGCAGTGGCACAAAAAAGCTACGAATACTGCACCGTTCATACTGTGTGTTCAGGAGACGAATTATATAGTGATTTACGAGTTGAAAATCAAGTTTGGATGCGTAGTGGGCATATTTTAACAGAACATGAAATTGAGTTTTTGAAAAAAAGAAATATCAGGACTATTTGCGTGAAACGTAGAAAATTTAATGACATAGACGAGTCATTAAAATCTGTGACGGATTTATTTTTCCAGGCAGTTGGCTACAACAGCTTAGAGATGCGTTATGGTCGTACATTAAAGGATTCAACAGATATTCAATTTATTAAAGAGTTATTTTTATCATATATGAAAAATGCGCAGTGGCGAGAGCACTTCTTAATGCTGAAAGATTTTGATGGGTATTTGTATAGACATGCGACAGATGTTTTTACACTGGCAACATTATTTGCAAAGCATGAGAACATGCCAAATATTTCTCAATTTGCAATCGGTTATTTACTATATGATATAGGAACAGTCTATACATCGTTACTATTACTGCAAAAAAAGGACCCATTTACGAATGCAGAGAAACGTGTCGTGCAGCAACATGTGGAACGAGGCGAGATAATGCTTGAGTCACTAGGGCTTGAGCATGTTTCACATTTTTCAAAGCAACATCATGAAAGAATAGATGGAAGTGGCTATCCGTATGCACTAACAGAGGAAGATTTATCAGTAGAAGTGCAACTACTACAAATTGTTGATACGTATTCTGCACTTACAATGAAACGTGCGCATCAACCAGCAATGTCTGCATCAGAGGCTTTTGAGCATATGTATCGCCTTGGTACACAATTTAACAAGCAATTATTAAATCGTTTTATCGAGTTTATTGGTATTTATCCGAAGGGTTCCATTGTTGAATTAACAACAGGTGAAAAGGCTGTTGTAGAAGCCAATAATGAATTGATGCAGCTTTTACCACGCGTACGAACAGCGCATAAATCAATGATTTTGCCAATGGATTTAAGTATTACGATTAAACGTTTAGTGTCATATGAAGTAGATACGGCAAAAGAATTATTTACGCATTTATCGAATTATTTAATTAAAGGTGATACACAGCACGTACAACGCTATTATGAACAACTAAAATTATGCTATGAATGTAAAGATTGGAGCACGCAAATTTTTATTCCAATTTATCATTTACTACAGATGCTAAAACGCACAAATTATTTACAAACAGAGCATTTACAACATGCTTTGTCAAAATTACAGCTGCTATTAGATGATACATTACAGCAATTTAGAAATGAAAATGTTAAAGAGCCGACATTATTAATGACAACGAATACACTTGAAAATCCAACACTTATTAAAATTTTCAAAAGCTTATTATATACACAAGGTTGGTCTGTGTATGCGAAATCAAAAGAATCTTGCGAACAAGTGTTGGAGCAGATGTATCTTGAGCATATTATTACAATTGGGGATCATCCGTATCAATTTTCTACTAAGCAACAAAATTTTCATCTAACAGAACCTCAGTTAAATTCACTATTGGAGTATTTTTCTGGTAAATATATGACAGGAAAGGAACTAGAAACTTATTTGAAAAAGTATAAAAGACCTATTTAAATGGGTTTTTAGTTCTATTTTATTAAATAATCTGATAATTTAACTATTTTTTAACCTTTTTCTCTTATTGTAGAGTGTAACAACGTCTATAAAGAAGGGAGAAAGAACGTATGCAACTACAGTTAACGAAGGCTTATCGCCATGTGAATGTTTTAAGCTCTGGAGATATTATTTGCGAAAATGTAAAAGATGAAAAAAAGTTATTATTGCGTGCAGGCAGAAAATTAACAGGCCGTCTTATTTATTTGTTGAAACTGCATCATATTCGCTATGTCTATGTAGAACAGTCTTTACCACATCAATATGATGTCGAAACACGTACGTTTTTGACAGAATTTTTTACAATGATACGTGCAAATAATGAAAGAAATCGCTATGCACATTTATTTTTGAATAAAGAATATAGTTGTGTGATTCAAACATTATTAGCTGCGTATTTACAAGATACTAGATTGCGTGAGGCGATGCAGCATTTAATGCATCACAGTATGTTTTCTCAGGCTGTAGAACAGTTTTCACTGGGCACACTGTTAGCAAAACGTATGGGAATGGAACGCTTAGGGATACGGCAATTGCCTATCTCTTAATACCTTGCGAAGCACTTGATGATACGTATTTAAAGGGTTATTTTGAACGAATTGGACTTGCACATCTTTCACATATTCTAAACTATCACTGTATAGAGCAGCCCACATTAGATGTTCAGATTTTACAGGTCGTCCATACGTATGTTACGATGACGCGTGAAAATCCAATGATTTCTTTGCAAGAAATTTACCATTTAATGCATAAACAAAATCGTTGGAGTGATGAGTTATTGTATCATTTTCGGGAGCTCTTAGAAGCGGGGGAACGAAAAAAAGAAGGTTTTATGCAGTCGACGCAAACAACAACAGTGGCGACACAAGCATTGCCGGTACGTACGACTATTACATTATGTAAAATGGAGTCACCAGATTATGAACGACTACTATGTTTATTGCATTATGTTGTAGAGGAACAATATGAGCAAGCAACGACATATGTCCAAGAACTATTAGCGAAATCGACACCAGCAGATTGGTTGACGATGATTGTTATGCCGTTGAAGCAGCTTATTGAGGCGGGGGCATATGCACCGGCTGTGGAGCGCTTTATTGATGATTTATTAATATCGTTATTAAAGGAATTACGCTTACATGGCGAGCAAAAAAATGTGGCCCTACTCATTATTAATAAGAAAATGAAAAACCCACAATTATTAGCACTACTTGAAGGGATTTTGCGTACACAAAAACTGACGGTTTATCGGCCACCTTTTATTAAATCGGCGGCACAAATCGAGCGCCTTAAAGAGCATTACGAGGCGCAGCATATTATTGTCGTTGGTCATGCACCACAACTTGCAACAAATCCAAAGCATTATTACGAATTGCATGAAAATCAATTGGCGAGTCTATTGTATAGCTTAGCGGGTGAGAGAATTCGTGATTATGCATTTATGAAAAAGTTAGATAGATATGATAGGTTGCAGACCGAGAAGAACTAATTTTCGGTCTTTTTTGTTGACTTCTAAAGGTTTCTATTTTATAGTAAGTTACTAATAGTAATTAAATAATAAAAAATTAAGGGAAATATAATCATGACAACTTATCATAAAAAACCAAATGCATATGTGTCACATGTGCAATTAAGTGTATCAAATTTAGCCCGTTCAATTGAATACTATACAACAATTATTGGCTTCACTGTTTTAAAGCAAACAGCAACAACTGCTTACTTATCAGCAGATGGCAAAACAAGTCTTGTATCGATTAATGAAGTACCAGAGGCGGTATCAGCAAAAGGTTATACTGGGTTATATCATTTTGCATTACTTTTACCAACACGCAAAGATTTAGGAAATTTTGTGCAGCATTTTATTGAATATGATGTACGTATCGGTGCAGGTGATCACGATGTGAGTGAAGCACTTTATTTATATGACCCAGATGGTAATGGTATTGAAATTTATGTGGACCGTCCAGATACCGAATGGCAATGGGATGATAATAACCAAGTGTATATGACAACGCGTGAAGTTGATTTTACGTCAGTTCTTGCGGAGGCAGATGGACAATATAATGGCTTACCAGCAGAAACTGTAATGGGGCATATTCATTTATCTGTGGCAGATTTAACGCAAACAGAAAATTTTTATACAAATGTATTAGATTATGAAGTGGTGACAAGATATGGTCGCCAGGCGTTGTTTATTTCAACAGGCCATTACCATCACCATATTGGTTTGAATACATGGAATAGTGCAGGGGCAAGTGAGCGTCCTCATAATGCAGTTGGTTTAAAATCGTACACAGTCGTATTGAAAGATGTAGCCTATGCGGATACGGTAGCAGGGCAATTAAAAACGGCTGGGTTTCCTGTTGAAGCATTTGAAGAGGCACCCGCATTTGGTGGTGAACAACGCTTTTCAACAGTAGATCCAAATGGCATTCGTATTATTTTTACAATTGATGAGAATTAAAAAAACGCACAAATAGGTATGTGCGGCTAAAATATAGTGGAAAAGAATCACAGCAATGTGGTTCTTTTTTTACGTTAGCTTAGTGCTTTGACCATTAGCTCACACACCTCAGCACAGCGTGTACAAGCTTCTTCACATTTACGACAATGCTCATGATGCTCGGCGTGTTTGGCGCATTCGTTTGCGCAGGCATGACAAATTTCAGCGCAAAGAGCACAAAGTTGCTTTGCGAAGGGACTATTTCGTTCTAGCGCACTTGCAGTAGCATGACAAAAATCCGTACATTCTCGTGTTAATCGAATGCACTGGGCAACCATTGTGACATCCTGTTCTGCTAGGCATAAATCAAAGCAACGATTTGCAATTTTTGCTGTTGCGACACATTCTGCACTACATGTTTCCATATCCATATCTTAAACACTCCAATCTTTTTCTATTGTCAATCTCTTCCCGTCCTCTTGCAATTTAAACAAAAACAGGTAAAACTAAAGAAAAGGAGATGGTTTATAATGAAAGCAATTATTTTTGATGTAGATGGCACAATGCTAGACACAGAGCGTGCACAGCTGAAGGCGCTTCAACAAGTATTAGAGCAACATGATTTGATGTATACGATGGATGAGCTGCGAGTTGTTTTTGGTATTCCAGGTAAAGATGCATTGAAGCGTTTAGGTGTAGAGAATATTAATGAAGTACATAAAGAATGGGATAAAGCAGTCGAAGTTTATATGGACGAGGTACAATTATTTTATGGTGTCGAAGAAGCTTTAAAGACATTAACGGCACAGGGTGTAAAACTAGGAATTGTAACGTCTAAAACACGCGTACAATTTGTGAATGAATTTCAGCCGTTTGGATTGAATGACTATTTTGCATCTATTATCACAGCAGAGGATGCACCAAAGACGAAGCCGGATCCAGCGCCATTACAACTTTGTTTAACGGAGTTAGCAGTAGCGCCAGCAGAAGCGATTTATGTTGGAGATACGATTTTTGATTATCAATGTGCGAAAGGGGCAAGTGTTCCTTTCGCGCTAGCATTATGGGGTGCGCATTCAACAAAAGGAATGGACGATGCGGCGTATCGTCTTGAAACAGCTGAAGAGATTACAAATATTATTGTTTAAGCACTTCTTCTTGAGGTAACAGTACAACGAGGAAGGTGATTGAATGAATTCGACAAAAAAATTAGCAGATGGCTATGATATTCCATCCATTGGTTTTGGGACGGTATTTATGAAAGGTGAGGACTGTGCAAATAATGTAGCGCAGGCAATCAGACATGGTTATCGTTTAATTGATACGGCGATTCGTTATGACAATGAGGGAGCAGTCGGTGAAGGTATTCGCCGTTCCGGAGTTCCACGTGAGGAATTATTTGTGACGTCTAAATTACGTGCACAGTTTTATAAAGATCCTGACGTTGCACTCGAAATGATTGAAGAATCACTTTATCGTATGGGATTAGATTATTTGGACTTATATTTATTACATTGGCCAAATCCAAAGCAAGATTTATACGTACAGGCATGGCAGGTTTTAATTGAGGCGCAAAAACGCGGACTTGTCCGTTCGATTGGCGTGTGTAACTTCATGCCAGAGCATTTAAATCGTTTAGAAGATGAAACGGGTGTCCTTCCGGTCGTTAATCAGATTGAGTTGCATCCTTACTTTTCACAAGAAGAGCAACGTGCATTTGATGCATCTAAAGGCATTATTACCGAAGCATGGAGTCCACTTAGCCGCGGACGTACAGTTATCTATGATGAGACATTAAAGGCTATTGCGGCGGAAAAAGGAAAGACAGTTGGTCAAATCATTTTACGTTGGCATTATCAGTTAGGTGTTATCGCGATTCCAAAAGCAGGTTCTGAGGAACATCAGCTTGAAAATTTAGCGATTTTTGATTTTGAATTGTCTGATGAAGATATGCAAAAGATTAATGCGCTAACACAAGAAAATGGACGCATTGATAATCAAGATCCGAGGGAGTTTGAGGAATTTTAACCTAATAATTGTTTAGCTGAAAAATAGGCTAGAACATATGTGTAAAAATAACCGCTCCTAGAAATATAAGAAAAACCGGAATCGCACGGTGGCGCGGTTCCGGTTTTTCGTTGCGAACGCTAAAAAAAGGGAAATGACGTATTTCGTCTCAGTCTCTTTTTAGTCTATAAATCTCGTGCTTTTTTAATACGCTGCTTATCGACATACATCGCGTCATCTGCAAGCTGATAATAATATTCAAAATGAGCTGATACGTCAGCGTGTACAATAGCGTAGCCAATACTTGGTGAAATAATAAAGGATAGGTCTTCATACTGGAATGGATTTGACACAAAGCGAGTCCGTAAATCATCTACAAAACGCATCGCAAATGCCTCGTTACTATCAGGTAAATAAAGCACAAACTCATCGCCGCCTAATCGTGCTAACTCATGTGTTGGCTGTGCAGCATCGCGTAGTAGTTGTGCAGTATACTGTAGCACATAATCACCAATTTTATGGCCGTACGTATCATTAATTTGTTTGAATGAATTTAAATCCATTAAAATCAATGTGCCCATTTTTAGGGTGTTGATTAAGTTCGTCACTTTTGGGATGAAGTATGCGCGATTTGGCAAGTGAGTTAATTGATCTTCATAAGCGAGTTGATGTAAGCGCTGCTGTTGCTTCATTTCTTCTGTCATATCAAAATAAGATAAGTAATAAAAATAATGATGCTCCTCTTCTAAAATGGAGGCATTGACAGATAAAAAATACGCATCATCTGAAAAAGGGTCTTCCATACGAACAATATGATTCGTTAAAATCCCTCTTTTTGTTAATAAATCATAAATTGGCCCACTATGGTTGAGCGATAAATCATTAAAAAAAAGCTGATGAACAATATTTTCGACGCCATACTGTTCAATGGGTTCTCGCGCATTGTCGTTAATTTCAGAAATACGGAATTCATGGTCTAAAATAACGATACCAATCGGTGCCACCGTGATAAGTTCACGATAACGATTGGCGATGCTCGGCGATAGCTCTAGGTGAACCATGCCAGCGCCAACCGCTAATATGCAGGCTACTTGAATGTACATCGACATAAATGGAAATGTTGTTTGAGGTGGAAGAAGCCATTCCACTGTGTAAAATGCACCGATAATAATAATGAGTACACTTGAAAAATAATAAAACATTTTCTTTTGAATGCCGCGACGGATTTTTAAAGCGATATAGCTGGCAAAACCAAGCAGGCCCAATAAGAGGATTGCCGATAAACTATAAACAAGTGATATAAACGGTGTCATCGTATTTTGGAGCCAAATATTCCCGTTTTCAAAGCCTGTCGTTGGCAGGGGTGCAAAAAACGCACCGATAAAAACTGCTGCTGCAGGAGCGTAAAAAATAAAAGGTGCAAACGGAATCCGTACTTGATTTAAGTTACGAATGAGCCAATAGGCAAGGTGCATTAGGGCGCTAAGTGATAAAATGCCAATCGGGGCATGCACATAATTTGTTAAATACGGATGGATGGTTGGCTGTAAATGCGCAAAAAATATACTAATAAACGACACCATATAGCAACAGCAGATAAAGGCAATTAGTCGATTTTCTAGACTATGCAACCCGCGCGTTAATACGAATAAACTTAAACAAATTAAAATGGCTACTGGTAATAAAAAGGCACAGCAGTAAATTAAAAGCGTGGTCGCATCATACGTCAAAAGATTCACCCCTTTTTAAGCGTTTTTTAAATGCTTTTTTTCCTTGTACATATTTAAATCTGCTGTATGAAGCACAGTCTCCAAATTTTTAATCGGTTCCTTAGAAATAGCATATCCGAAGCTAGCGCTAATAAAAATTTCATTACCATCTTTTAAGGTAAGTGGCTTTGTTTGACATTGCACTCGTAATGTATAAATTAAGGATTCAATTGTGTCGATGGATGTACAATTATGCAAATAAATCGCAAATTCATCTCCACCTAGCCGAGCACTTAAATGAGGTGGGGTGATATATTCTTTAAAAAATGATGCAAAAAGCTGTAATAATTCATCTCCAATTTGATGACCATACGTATCATTTACTTGTTTGAAACGATTTAAATCACACAGAATTAAAGTGCCAGGTGTGTTTTTAGTGAGAATATAAGAATTAAAATACGTGCGGTTAGACAATGTCGTAATGGAGTCTACATAGGCCATTTCCCTAATTTGCCGTTGGCGTTCGATTTCACTTGTTTGGTCATACCAGACTAAGTAATAAAAAGGACCATCATTTAAATAAATAACAGAGGCATTACAAGAAAGATAGGTTGTTCTACCAGTTTCCGCGTGCTGAATCGTTAATAATTGCCCACGTAATGAATTTTCTTTTACAAGTCGGTCCATAAATGATTGGAACCGCAAAATATTTTCTTTTAGAATAAAAGAATCTTTTGCAGGCATACCTACTTTAAAATCTGCCCAAATCATTGCAGCATCATTAAAGTCAAATACGCGTTGTTTTTCATCTAGTAGCACAATTGCGTAAGGTGTTAATTTCATCATCGTTTGATAGCGATTCGCTAAACTTGGGGTAAGGTTAAAACGCAATATACCCCAAAATAGCATCAGCGGCGTGAAAATACCTAAATACAGCGGCCACATTGGTGGATAAGGTATAAGCGTGAAAGTCACAATACAGGTAATATACGTCGCAAAAACAATGAGTTGACCGATAAATAAAAATCGAATTAATCGGAAAATATTACGATTGCGGCAGCGACGATAGCCGACGTATAAAATCGGTAACGTTGAGAGTGAAATAGAACCAAATGCGATAAAAAATAATGTGGTATAGAATGGTACATCTCGGTAATACCAAACGGTGTGCGAATAAAAGTTATCTGAATTAAGACCGATAATTGGAATCATCGCAAGCATGAATACAACAGGTACATAAAAAATAATTGGCGCGAACCGAAACGGAATCGGTGTATATTTTGCAATTACAATATACATAGTATGCAATGTAAATGCGGCGCCTAGTAAAATAAAAGGTGCTACAATAAATTCAGTTAGCCACCAACTTTGATTCATTGGAACCATGTGGCGTACAAATTCGCTTATTAATGCAACTGCGTAGCTGCTAAAAGCATAGCCGATAAGCTTTGCTTCTTTTATAGAATAAGAGCGCGTGAGAAGAATGGTAATACAGCTAATTAAAAGAATTGCAGGAAGCAAAAAGATAGTTATATATATATAATGTAGGGATTGGCATCGTCAAAACCTCCAATAAGGCTTATAAGCATAATTCTATTGTATCGCTCTGTTTAATTAGAAAGAAAGGACAATTATGCATAATATATGTATAAGTTTGAGTGATTTTTTAGAATGCTCTTTTAAATAAAAAAGAAAAAAGGCTAGTGTGCCATTTTAAATATAAAACTTTTCAGCTAATCTATATAGAAAGAAGTCAATGCTTAACTTTACTACATGGTAAAACAGAAAAACTAGATAAAATACCCTTAATAATGAATAATTAATTAAGGAGTCTATACTAGCATTATAGAATATAATAACTTTAATTTTCAGTTAATTCAGATATTAATAATAGTCATAAATACTCTTTTTTTAATATTATTTTTCGTTTAAAAGATAAACATTGAGCATAAAGTATTGTTTTGCTTTGGTTGCCGTAAATAATATTCAAGTATTGGGGAAAAGGGAATAAAACAAAGGCAAAAGGAGTGATAAGGATGTGGGAATTAGCAATGCGCTTACGTAGTGCAGGGAAACATGAAGAAGCACTGAAACAATTTGAAAAAATAACAGTCGAAAATCCTCAAGACGCAGATGTACAGTACTATGCAGCAACAAATGATGTGTTAGGACGAGAAAAAGAAGCGGTACCGTATTATGAAAAAGCGATTGCGCTTGGCTATGATGAAGTGGATGCTTATATTGGATTAGGGAGTACATATCGCGTGCTCCATCGCTATGAGGATGCACGAAAAATCTTAGAGCAGGGCTATGAACAATTTCCAGATAACTTCGCTTTACCACCATTTTTGGCGATGACCTATTATAATTTACAAGAGCATGAGAAGGCAACGACCTTATTGCTACAATGTTACGTGAAGGCTTCTTTAGACAATGATGTACAGGCATTTAGTCGTGCAATTAACTATTATGCGACACATTTAAACGATTAAAAAAAGCAGAATGGTGACTCTTCGCCTTTCTGCTTTTTAAATGAACATTTTATGTTGCCCTTTTATCAGTTGCTGGTCATGATACATGCGTACATCGGTAGGCTGGTAAAGCGTTTCATATGGATCACAAGCAGTCGTTGCAACAGCGTAAGCCAAAGCTTGAGCCGAACTTGATATGTGTATGATGATGTGCGTATGGATTCAATGCAAAACTAATGCGCCATGCTGGTAAGCGACTATGAAAAGCCACTTTTGACGTGTGTGGGAAATAGCATACAAATTCATCTCTGTTAAGCGTGCAAGCAAGTCATTTTTTGTAAAAGCTTAGCAGTATGTTTAAATAACTCATCTCTCTGAAAAAACCTAGTACCTTTTCTTATTTTTTCAAACTACTTTCAAGCGTTGACGTAATGAAAAAAGGGAATAGACAATAAAAAGGAGGTCTTTGGATGTTAGTTGATATGGAGTTAGAAGTAATGGAGCCAGATACGGATTTGAATGGGCATATGAATCATGTGCAATATATTTATTATTTAGAGCAGGCGCGTCACACATGGTATAAGGGCATTGGCATGCCGGTAAAAAAATTAATTGAAGAAGACCGTATTGGGACAGTGGTTGTGCATTTAGAAACAGATTTTAAAAAAGAGGCGCGGCTTGGTGATAAGCTAATTATTCATACAACATTAGCCCATGTAGGAACAAAAAGTTTCACATTACAGCAGGAAATCATTAATGAACAGAAAGAAACAATCGCAGAAGCTTCTATTATAAGTGTGATGTTTGATTTATCTGCTCGAAAAGCGATTCCGGTTTGTCAGGAAATTCGTGATGCACAAAAATCGAGTAATTAATAAGTTCGTATGAAAGAAGAAAGATGATTTCTTCTTTTTTATTTTGTGCAAATACATAGAAAAAAACTTTTTAAAAAAAATTTGTACTTTTTTGTAACGAAATGAAAACTCAAGGTATTAATACTATGAACGAACCAAGAAGGGAGGTCGCTGATGAATAAAATTGAAGAATATTATGTGGATTTGCAACCGCAAGTCGAGGCTTTTTTCTACGCTAAAACGGCTAATCGAATGCTGGCACAGGATTTATGCCAAGACACATTTTATGAAGCATGTAAAAGTGTCGATACATTTTCTGGGGCAAGCACATTAAAAACATGGATTTTTTCGATAGCGAATAACTTATTAAAAAAATATTATCGAAAAAACCATTATGAAATCGATTTGCTAGGTATGTTATCAGCGCTCCCAGAACAAGAGGTGCCATCAACCGAACATTTAATTGAAGTGCAAGAAGATATGAAGCATTTTTTATATGTATTGTCGAAATTAAAAAAAGATGAGCAAGAACTCGTTTTACTACGGACATATGGTGAGCTAAGTTTTGCAGAAGTAGGCGAAATGCTTGGCAAGAGCGAAAACTATGCGCGTGTGACGTTTCATCGACTGAAGCGCAAGTTACAACAAGAAATGGAGGACATGTAATGAAAGAATGTCAAATTGTCGAAGACTTATTACCCTCATATGAGGAAGATTTATTACAGCCCGATTCAAAAGCATTTGTCGACGAGCATTTAAAGCATTGTGAGAAATGTCGAAAACTCGTAGCTGATATGGGGAAACCACTTCCAGCCTTTGAAGTGAAGCATGATGTAAGGAAACTTCAAAAAACAATTAAAAAATCAAGCTTCATGCAAATGCTGCTCATTGTCTTAATGGCAGCGGGTGCGGCGTATAGCGCATATGGAGCTGAAGAGGGTCTTTATTTTATCTTAATTTATCCGCTGCTAGGTGCGCTACTATACGGATTTTATGGCAAGATGCGCATACCACTTGTGATAGCAACGATTACAACGACAATCTTTGTGGCACTTATTCCGGCATTAGAGATGCCGACAATGTATGATACGTTGCAAGAATTTATCGGATTATTTATATACGTTCCAATTTTGTTATTATTCTTTATGATTGGCTTTTTACTAACAAAATGTTGGAACATGATGACAGGGAGAGAGAAATATGAAAAAAAATAAAATGATTGGTGCAATTGGCTTTATCGTCATTGTTGCCGCATTACTAATCGCTTACTTTTCAGTGAATGGCAATCCCATTGCGAAACAAAAAGCAAAAGATGTCGTGAAAGATTATTTAGAAATGACATACTCAAACGCGAAAGATATGGAAATTGTGAAGGCGGGCCACAACTGGTATATGGACACCTATTCTTTTGAAATAGAATTTAAAGATGGTTACGGTAATACAGAAACATTTATTGTTGATACAGTAGGTGATCGTCCATATGAAATTAATTATGATACGCGTTTTTCTAAATTAGAGGATACAAAAAAAAGTGAGCTATTTACAGAGCAAGCAACAAAAGAATTAAGAAAGCAGTTGGAGGCAGAAAATGTGCCACTTGTAACGAAGGATTATGCCGCAGACGAACTTTTAATTATTAATGTTGATAAAAAAAATACAGATAAAACATGGTCTCCAAATGTGAAAGCATTTGGCCCGGTAGGTGGGAACATCATATTAGATAACCATTTATCAAAAGAACAGTTTTTAGCTGAAGCAAAAAAAATCCAAGTGGTGTTAAATAATATGGGTGTGACATACGATAAAATAAATGTTTCAACAGATAATTACGATTATTATGTGACACCAAAGAAAATCGAAGACATTGCATATTAATGAAGGCCTAGAAGAGCAGATTTGCTTCTTCTAGGTTTTTTATGTGTGAAAATTGTATTTTAGTGGAACTATAATGATAAGGAGGGGATGCCGATGCATCAGGATCAATTAATTGTCAAAGAAGCGTTAGCTGGAAAGTCAGCCAAGGAAATTAAAAAAGTATTAAAAGATGAAAAAATTAATATGAAGGCAAAAGAAATTGTTGCAAGTCTTTCCACATATGGTTTTGTGTATGATGAAGAGGAGGGAAAATGGGTACAAGTGATGCCACTCCATCCATTCACAGATGACGAAGTGAAAAAATTAAAAGAACTTGCGACGGTGGAGTCGCAGGGGAAATTAAAACAAACACTTACGAAGGATATTACAGATGCAGCGGCAGCTCTATCATCAGAGGAACGGAAGAGTAAGACATTTTATATTGACCAGGGCATGGCACAGCAGGCAAAAGAGTTTGCGGAAGAAAAGGGTATAAAACTTGCTGAATTTGTTGAGATTGCTTTATTAGATGCTATGGAAAAATATCGATAAACGGAAATGATTCAGAAATCGCACTAGTAAAAGGTGCGATTTTTTTGATGGATTATTTTGGATTATTTTTAAAACAATTGATGTGTTTTTGATAATATAGGTGAAAAATATTGAAAAAAACATCATTTTTTATATAATTGACTAGTCAACAATTGATGCATCAATAAAGGAGTTTTTGCCATGAGTCAGGAAGAGATGAAGCAAGTATTAATGGAAATAAAGGGCATTGAACGTCAAGTGACGCAATGCTTTGAGAAATCAACGCATATGAGCTTGACGCGCTATGAAATGCTACAACAACTCTATCATAATGGGCGCATGGTACAAAGCGACTTACGTGATGTACTGAAAATCGACCAAGCTGCTGTTACAAGGCACTTAAAAGTGTTGGAGAAAGAAAACCTTGTGAAACGTGAACGAAATGCTGACAATAACCGAGAAATGTTCGTAGAGTTAAGTTCACAAGGACAACAGCGCCTGAGTGGCTGTTCTTGCAACCGTACGCAGTTTTTTGATGAATTGTATGCAGGGTTTTCAGAAGCGGAATTTTCACAACTGCAACATTTTGTGAAGCGACTTAATCAAAATGTAATAAATATGAAAGAAGGATTAACACAATGATCTCTACACAAACTGAACTTCAACGAATTATGAATGACCGTAAATCGGTACGTAAATATAAAGAGGGTGTCACAATTCCTCAAGAAAACTTAATGGAATTAGTACGACTTGCAACAACTGCTCCATCATCAAGCAATATGCAACCTTGGCGTTTCCTAATTATCCAAGATGAAGAAGCGAAAAAAGAATTATTACCAATCGCATTCAATCAAGAACAAATCGTACAATCATCTGCAACAATTGCTGTATTAGGTGATTTAAAAATGTATGAAAATGCACAAGCAATTTATGATGCAAACGTGGAACAAGGTTTTATGACACGTGAAATTGCGGACAATATGATTAAAAACTCTGTAAACTTATATGCTGGTTTACCAGAGGAAGCATTGAAAAATGTGATTCAATTTGATGCTGGTTTAATCTCTATGCAAATCATGTTATTAGCAAAAGAAATGGGTTATGACACCGTACCAATGGGTGGCTTTAACAAGCAACAATTTGCAGAGCACTTCAATCTTCCAGAGAATGAATTCCCTGTATTATTAATTTCTATTGGTGAAGCGGCAGCGCCAGCATACGGTTCTTCACGTATTCCTGCTGAACAATTAACGCGCTTTATCTAAATTATCGGAAGCAAAAGGCCGCCATTGTGCGGTCTTTTTTTTATCGTACATCATTTTTTTTGGCATTATTTTTAGGTATGAAAAAATTTTTTATGCAAATAGGCTAAAAATAAATACAGATTTTCAGTATAAAGAGTTGAATTGTATTTTCATTTTTGCTCATTTTGACAGGATGAATAGGAAAAATTAGATTGAATTGTATAATATAGCATTTAAACGTCTTTTTATGGCTGTTGATAAGGTATTTATTGCTATTTGACAGAGGCATTTTTTTAAGATATTTTCAATAAGGTTAACCAACAAAACATACTGATTTACTATTATGAAACTACATATCCTAGGCAATAGTGCCGTAATAAATTTAAAGCTATACGGAGGCCCAATATTTATGAAAAAAGAATTAGCAGTGACACTGTCTTCGGCTGTATTTTTTGCACCGATGACAGCTCTTGCTGATACTTATAAAGTGGAATTTGGTGATAATTTGTGGAACATTTCTAAAACACAAAACAAAGATTTCAATGAAGTATGGAAACTTAATAATCAAATAAACAATAAAGATTTAATTTACAAAAATCAATTAATCCAATTGCCACCGACAACTATCAAAAAGGCAACAAAAACGTACAAAGTCGTTGTTGCTGATAATTTGTGGTTAATTGCACAAAAGAAACAAGTTGATTTCGCTGCATTACTAAAAGCAAATCCACAAATAAAAAATAAAAATCTTATTTATCCGGGGCAAGAAATTAATTTGCCAGCAACCTTTACAGATGCGAAAGAACGAACGAAAGCGACAAAAGCGTTAGATGGAGCAAACGCATGGACGAATAAAAAGGAAGCAACTAAAAACTTGCCATCGCATGTAGCAACGAACAAAAAGCAACCAGCGAAAAAGAAAACAACCAAAGTTTTGGCAGGTGCTACGCTATGGAGCATTGCGAAGGATAATCATGTTAGTGTGCCTGAACTAGTGAAGGCAAATCCGCAAATAAAAGATAAGAATCTTATTTATAAAGAACAAACCCTGACGATTCCATCAAAAGATGCCAAAAAGCAGAAGAATGAAAATGTAACAGCGGCAAAACCGGTGGTAAAAGAAAAAACACCGACAAAATCAGCTGACAAAGATACGGTAAAAGTGCCATCAAATTCGGTTATCAAAGATACAGAAAAAGAAACGACAATACCAGCTACAGATGATACGCCAAAAGATTCTTCAGGGGATGCCTCAGGTTCTGTAGGTAGTGAGGAACCGATAGAGCAGCCGCCAACGACGGAGGACACGAAAGAAGAAATGCCGGATAAAAAAGGCAAGCAGGCAAAGGTGGAATTTTTTGATTTATTATCAAATGATAAACTTGATGCCTATGACAGGGTCTTTAAGGTTGCAACAGAGCGTATTGCAGCGGTCACAAATAACGGTGGTAAATACGCGCCAGCTCAGAGCTGAAGTATGCCACAGATAATGACACAACAACGCACTGGGAAACGGGTAAAAAAAATAGCGAAGATTTCACAAATGAAGTGAACTTTACGTTTACGGATATAGAGACAATCAATCGTATTGTGTATACACCACGTCCTGGGGGCAAGGGTTTTGCACAAGCATTTGATATTTACGGCTCTATGACTGAAGATGGTGAGGATTTCGGATTGGTATCACAAGGAACGTACACACGCTCTGTGACGGATACTGTTGAAATTACATTTGATGAGACAAAATTTAAGCGCTTAAAATTTGTCTTTACGAAAGCAAATCAAGACTGGGCAGCGGCAGGAGAATTTTCATTTTATGAAGAAGATGTCGTGCGCGATAAAATGGCTGATTTATTTACCGACAATACACAAAGTAAGGTAAGTAAAGCATTTAATACTAATAAAAAGTTAGATGCACTTGAAAAGGCAGCGAAAACACATCCACTTTATACACAATACAAAGAAGATATTGAGTTGGCACGTCGTTTGTTAAATGGTGAAGTGGACACTGCTGGTCGAATTATTACGTCTGAACAACGTGGGAATATGGCGAGCTATTCACAAAACGTATTGAAAATGCCTTTTGGTTCAAATAGTCAGCCAACAGGGATTGCAGCACGTGTAGGTGATAAAATTACAATTTATGTAGAAGCAGGTGCTAATGATCCGCTTCCACAAGTGTTGTTTACACAACAGCAGGGGAACTGGAATGCTTGGAATCGTAGCTTTAATCTGCATGTCGGGAAAAATGTTTTAACCGTACCACAAATGTACGATGGAAATGTAACACAGGGTGGACCGATTTATATCGTCAATCCATATACGTCTGAAAATCAATCAAAAGCACCGGTTGTCCGTATTGAAGGAGGCGAACGTTTCCCGTTGTTTGAAAAGGGAGGCAATGTCGCTGAATTTAAAACGTTCTTAAAAGACTACCAAACACGTTTAGCTGCTGATGTAGCGGCACATCCTGATGTGAAGGACCGTGAAATGATTGATGTCGCAGAAGTGATGAGTGACCGCATTTTATTCACAGGTACTGCTTCAAAAGCGTATAAACAATATGTGACGAATGCTATTAATCCTCAAAAAACTGCTGAGGGCTATGATGTATGGATTAAACGTATTTTTGATTTCTCAGGCCTAGATAGTAGTAAGCCTGAGCATGATCCACAACTAGTTCGTGAAAACATTCGCTATATGCAGCCATTTGGCTCGATGTATGCGGCTGGGAATCATACTGGTATTCAAGCCTATACCATTCCTTTCTTATTCTCGAGTGACTTCAGCAAAACGTACCCAGGCTGGGGCTTAACACATGAAATTGGGCACCGTATGGCTGTTGGGATGCGTGAATACGGCGAGGTAACAAATAATATGGTATCGATGGCGATGTCTGTGGAATACAATTCCCTGGATAACCGAATTCCATTTGAAACCATTTATCAACAAACGCTAGAAGAAAATAAAGTACAAATGGCAGATCAATCATTAACTGTTCGGTTAGGAACATTTTGGCAGCTAGAGCTTGCGCATCCAGGGTACTGGGCGGAGCTAAATAAATTATACCGTGAAGAGCCGATTTCATTATCGGACGGGGATGCGACACGTCAGCAATATATCGTGACGTATTCATCACGCGTCTTGAAAAAGGATTTAAGTAACTATTTTGCAAGACACGGCTTTACGGTTAATGACGAAACACGTAAGGAAACGAGTAAATATGCGCAGCCGAAGAAATTATGGTACTTAAACAATAAAGTTTTAGACTATAAGGGAACCGGCTTTAGTACAGGTGTGAAACCAAATGTGACAATGACGCATAGTACAACGAAAAATGTACTTGGTTTAAGCATGGATGATGCACAAGCAACGCATTTACTTGGCTATGAAATTTATCGAAATGGTGAATTAATTGCATTTACGGCGAATCCGAACTATACGGATGAAACGTCGGAAGCGGCAACGTATGATATCATTGCTTATGATAAAAAATTAGGTACGACAAAGGCAACAACAGTAAAAGCACAATAAAGAAAAAGGAGAAAGCGCTAAACTCGCGCTTTCTCCTTTTTTAGTCGTTTAATTCGTTTGTAATGTTTTTTTGCGTAATGCTTTTGCTGCTTCGACCATATGTTTTAGTGAGGCAACGGTTTCAGGTTCCTGGCGTGTTTTTAGACCACAGTCTGGGTTGACCCAGAAATGATTTGCTGGAATGACCGCAAGACTTTCTTCTAAAATCGTTGTCATTTCATCTGCTGATGGGACACGCGGGCTATGGATATCATAAACACCTAAGCCGATACCATACGGATAAGGATTTTCTTTTAGTGAATGAATTAATTCGCCGTGGCTACGTGATGTTTCAAGTGAAATGACATCGGCATCAAGTGCGGTAATAGGGTCAATAAAGTCATTAAACTCACAATAGCACATATGTGTGTGAATTTGTGTCGTAGTATCGACGCTTGACGTGGCAAGCTTGAAGGCATCAATAGCCCAGTTTAAGTAAGCTTGCCAGTTGTCTTGACGCAGCGGTAACCCTTCGCGTAGTGCAGGCTCATCCACTTGGATAATGCGAATGCCCGCTTCCTCTAATGCATGAATTTCTTTTCGAAGTGCTAGGGCAATTTGTGCTGCGACTACATCACGTGGAAGATCATTTCGAACGAATGACCAGTTCAAAATCGTGACAGGCCCAGTTAACATACCTTTCATCCATTTATCGGTATGTTGCTGTGCAAAGACGGTTTCTTTTACAGTCATTGGCGCAAGCCAGTCGACATCACCGTAAATAATTGGCGGCTTAACACAGCGTGAGCCATACGACACCACCCATGCAAACTTAGTGAATGCAAAGCCAGCTAGTTTTTCACCAAAGTATTCAACCATGTCCGTACGTTCAAATTCACCATGTACAAGAACATCTAAATCAATTTCTTCTTGTAAGGCAATCCAGCGCAATGTTTCAGCATCTAGTTTTGCTTCATATGCCGAGTCGTCTAAATCGCCACGTCGCCAAGCAGCACGCCATGAACGGACTTCTTTTGATTGTGGGAAGCTGCCAATTGTTGTCGTTGGGAATAATGGTAAATGAAGTGCCTGTTGTTGTAATGCAAGACGTTCTGTAAATGGGACGGTACGCTTAAAATCTTTCTCTTCTAACTTAGCAAGTGCTGTAGACACGCTTTCATTTTGACGACTTGCATGATTTTTTAATGCTTCAATACGCTTCATGCTAGCAGATACCGCCGTTGGTGTTGGCCACTCACCGCTTTCGATATAGCCACTTACTTCGACAAGTTCACCTAATTTTTCATCACTGAATGCGAGTGCATCTTTTAGTGTATCGAAGAGCGTTGTTTCATTCGCAACGGTCACCGGGCAGTGCTGCAAGCTACAAGAGGGTTGCAGCCAAATAGCTTGAGGTGATACAAGTGTTTGAACGGCTTGTACATCTTGTGCAACTTCCTGTAAATTACTTGCCCAAATATCACGACCATTAACCACGCCAAGTGCTAATGTTTTTTGTGGTGGGAAGCCATGCTGACGAAGCGCAGCTAAATTTTCTTTTTTGCCATGAATTAAATCTAATCCGATACCAGCCACTGGTAAATTCGTGATGCGTTCAAAATCTGTTAACGCTTCGAAATAGGTTGTCAGCATCACTTTTGCTTGTGGCACAGCCTCGACAAGTTGTGTATAAATAACTTCTGCTAAGCGACAATCTTCCTCTGATAGGGCAGTAGTCAAAATCGGCTCCTCTAATTGAATCCACTCTGCTCCAACATCTACAAGTTGCTGTAAAACCTGTGCGTAAAGAGGCAGTAGCTCCAATAAATAGTGGGCAAGTTCTTTATCACGATAGCCTTTCGTTAATTGAGAGAAGGTCATTGGCCCGATTAGTGTTGGTTTCACGTCAATATCAACCGCTTCTTTTGCCTCTAAGAACCAATCTACATAATGATTATGATTTAATTTCAGTTTCGCGCCCTCGTATTCGGGAACGATGTAGTGATAATTAGTATTGAACCATTTTGTCATTTCGCAAGCGACCGTGTCAGTCGTACCACGAGCCATCGCATAATATGTAGTAAGAGAAGGTACATCTTCTAGTGAGCGATAACGAGATGGGATTAAGTTAAAAAGAAATGCAAGATCGAGCATACGGTCATACATCGTAAAATCACCAGATGTTACTTGCGTTAGGCCGAGTTTTTGTTGTTTTTTTAAATGGGTAATGCGTAATTTTTTCCACTCTGCTTGTAATGTATCTTCGCTAATCGCTTGTTTCCAAAATTTTTCTACGAGACGTTTCCATTCGCGGTTTTCTCCGATATACGGGTAACCAATTGTTGTTGTAATCATGTATATTCCTCCTTTGGTGTATTACATAACTCCAAATAAAAAAGCTATTTCAATTAAGAAATAGCGGAAGAATCTATGCATTATTAAAAAAGTCGAATCCTTTTGACCGACCATCGCACAGAACACCGCCCATCTCCACGTGAGCCTTTGGTGTGTACTCAAAACAGGCAGGTCTCCTGACTTATCATCAACATGCTTAAAGCCTTCCCATTTACACAGTGGCGAATTTTTAAGCACTCCGAATTACAGTTGCGGGACAGCGACGGATTCACACCATACTTCCCTTTTAAGCATGTTCTCACATGCACCGGTTTGTAACACGTTATGTAATTGAACAATACTATAGCATATATTTTTCAGAAAATAAAATATATTTTGAAAATGAGCAGAATTTTACTTAAAACCATCTAAAACAATACGAGATGAATTATTTGATGTTATACTGTAAGAAAACATCGCTACACCCAATAATTTATACATAAAACGTAGTGTGCGAAAAACTTAGGTATATAGTATAACGCCAGATAATGGGCTGTTTTAAAATACTTATAGAAGAAATTAGGAGGGATACAATGACGATTCTACTAGTGGATGACAACAAGGTAAATCTATTTGTCATGGAGAAAATTTTAAAAAGTGCTGGGTACGATAATTGTGTATCTCTGACATCAGCTCAGGCACTGTATGATTATTTGAAAATTGATGAACTAAAGTATAAGCCAGATTCAGTGGATCTAATTTTATTAGACATTATGATGCCAGAAATTGATGGTATCGAAGCGTGTCGGACGATTCGTCGTGATGAGCGTTATAAAAATATCCAAATTTTATTTACAACTGCACTTGATGATAAGAAAAAATTATCAGAAGCACTTGGCGCTGGTGGTAATGATTATATTACAAAACCAATTAACAAAACTGAATTACTAGCGCGTATGGATGTGGCGCTCCGTTTAAAACAAGAGCTGGATTGGCATATGATTCATGATGAAAAGATTGAAAATGAATTAAATTTAGCAGCACATGTGCAGCGCAGTTTATTAAGTGAACCTTTTACTGATGACAAGCTTGCTGTACAAGTGGCGTATAAACCGTCATTTAATTTAGCTGGGGACATGTATTACTGGGAACAAATAGATGAGGATCGCTATGCCGTAATGTTATTTGACATGATGGGGCATGGTATTTCGGCTTCCCTCGTTTGTATGTTTATTTCATCTGCGCTGCGTGATAGTGTGAAGAAACGTGTAAAGCCGGCTGAAGTGATGATCGAATTAAATCGCTATATGTCCTTATTGCATACAGATAAAGAAAAAATTCCATACTACTTTACAGGTGTTTATATGCTAATTAATACGAAGGAAAAAACGATTGAGTATGTCAATGCAGGGCATCCGCATGGCTATGTGTGGCTGAACGAAGAAGAACTTGTACATTTGAACAACAATTCCTGTGCAATTGGCTTTTTCGATGATATTGATGTGAAATCACAAACGATTTCATACGAAAACTCGGCGCAAATTATTCTGTTTACAGATGGTGTGCTAGAGGCGATGCATCCAGATGAATTTGAAGCGGAGCGACGTATGGATAAGCTTGCTGTACAAACATTATCACTTGATAAACCATTACTTGATTATGTTATTCCGCGTGAACAGCAAGAGAATCAACCAGATGATATGTGTATGCTTGTGATTCAGGCAAATTAAAAAGAGGCTTTGACATATGTGTCAGAAAAGCCGCTCCTATGAGCATAAGAAAAACCGGAATCGCGCTGTGGCGCGGTTCCGGTTTTTCGTTGTGAACGCTAAAAAAGGAGCATGACGTGTTTTGTCCCAGCCTCTTTTTTAGTCATAGATTTTTTGATAAATTTTTTCATTCGTAATCGTTTCTTCAAATTTAGGCATAATATCTGAGAAGCGGAGCGATTCTTTTGCACCGAGGCAAAGGAAGCCACCACGTGATAGACTATCGTGGAAAAGCTTATATACTTTATTTTGAAGTGGTGGTGAAAAATAAATCAATACGTTACGACAAATAATTAAGTGAAATTCATTAAATGATTGATCTGTCACTAAGTTATGCTGTGCAAAACTAATTGATTCAAGAAGCTCCGGTTTTATATACGCAAAATGACTGTCCGTATAATAATATTCAGAGAAAGCTTGGCTACCACCCGCAAGCATATAATTTTTCGTATAGTTTTGCATTTTTTGAATGGGGAACCGGGCAGCCTGCGCACGCTCAAGTACGTCCTCATTCATGTCGGTTGCGTAGAGAGTAGCTTTATCAATCAACCCAAGCTCTGTAAGTAAAATGGCGACGGAAAAAACTTCTTCTCCCGTAGCGCAGCCGGCATGCCAAATACGAATGTCATCTAATTTTTTAAAACGCGGTAAAATGTCTTCGCGTAATGCTCTGAAAAAGCTAGGGTCACGAAACATTTCCGTGACATTAATCGAGAAGTCATTTAATAATTCTTTGCGTATTTTCTCATCATAGATTACTTTTTCCGTTAAACGAGAGATGTTTGGTAAATGCTCGAGTGCTAGACGATTATGCACTCGACGTGTAATAGAGGAGCGATTGTACTCTCTAAAATCATAAGAAGTTAATTGATAAATCGCTTCTAATAAAAGTGCTACCTCTAATTCTTCAGTTGCCGTTGTTTCCATTACATCACCTCAGTAGTTAACCAAACACGTAAAACAGAGAAAAGTTGCTCTAAGTTTAGTGGCTTACTAATATAATCGGTTGCACCTGCAGCAATGCATTTCTCGCGGTCTGATTTCATTGCTTTCGCTGTTAATGCAATAATCGGTAGCTCGATATTCATATCTTCGCGTAAAATTTGCATCGTATCATAACCATCTAGTTCAGGCATCATAATGTCCATTAAAATTACATCGACATGACGGTCCTTCTCAATAAAGTTTAAACATTCACGACCATTACGTACACTATCTACAATCATGCCATGTTGTTGTAATGTTTTTTCGAGTGCAAAAATATTGCGTTCATCGTCATCAACAATCAACACGCGCTTGTTTTTAAAGAAATTCTCTTCTACAATAGCTGGCATGTCAGTTTGAGTCGCATCAGGTGTTTCTTCTACTGATGGTACTTCAAAGATTGATTCTGCTGGCATCTCGACATTATTCGGTAAGCCCGTTGGTAAGCTAGGAATATAAAGTGTAAATGTACTACCCTCACCCTCCGTACTATCGAGTGTAATAGTACCACCAAGTAGTTGCGCAAATTCTTTACAAATGGATAGACCAAGACCTGTACCGCCATATTTACGAACAGTTGCTCCGTCTGCTTGTTGGAAGGATTCAAATATAAGCTCATGTTTTTCTTTTGGAATACCGATCCCTGTATCTGTGACAGAAATAGCTAACCACTGTTCAGAAATTCTTTGCTGTTCCTTCGTAAGTGAAGGATTGTAGAGATGGACATTCACAGAGCCATGTTCTGTAAATTTAAAGGCATTTGATAATAAGTTTTTCAAAATTTGCTGGAAGCGTTTATGGTCTGTATGAATAACATCTGCGACATCATCCTCTTTTACAACGTTAAAGACAACATCTTTGTCGTTACTAAAATGTGTAAAGGATTGTTTTAAATAAAGCGGCAATTCATTGATATTGACTTCTTCATAAATCATTTCTAATTTACCAGCCTCAATTTTTGATAAATCTAAAATATCATTAATTAAGTTTAAGAGATCTTTACCAGAAGAATTAATCACACGTGCAAATTCTTCATCTTCTTCTTGATTTTCCGCTTTTGCATTCTCTGCTAGCATTTCAGATAAAATTAAAATACTGTTAAGCGGTGTTCGCAGTTCATGTGACATATTCGCAAGGAATTCAGATTTGTATTTAGAACTTTGAATAAGCTCTTCGGCATTTCGTTCTAAATCAGATTTTGTAATTTCAAGCTCTGCTGTCTTTTCTTCTGCTTCACGCGTACGCTCTTCAAGCTGTTCATTAATATTTGTTAATTCTTCGGTCTGTGCTTGTAGTTCCTCTGATTGTGTTTGCAGTTCTTCCGATTGTGTTTGCAATTCTTCAGTCTGTGCTTGTAGTTCCTCACTCATGGCACGAGATTCATTTAATAATTGAACGACTTCCATACGAGTTAAGACGCTGTTAATCGTTAAACCAAGTGAACTTACGACTTCTTTTAGGAAAATACGATCTAACTTCTCAAAGGCATTAACAGTGGCAAGTTCTAAAATTGCAATCGTTTTTTCTTCAAATGTAATAGGAAGAATGATTACTTCTTTTGGCGGCATATCACCAAGACTCGTTGAAATCATTTGATAGCCTGTCGTATCCGTTAAGTGAATGACACGGCGCTCAAGTGCAGCTTGACCTGCAAGACCTTCGCCTAAAGCAATAGTTTCACGGCCAATTTTTGTATAAGAATTTGCAAAAGAGGCCTGCTGCTCAAATATTTTTTCTTCTTTATCATTGCGTACGTAAAGCGAACCATAACTAGCACGCGTAATACGAGCGACTTGCGATAAGAAAATAGAAGTTAATTGTTTGATAGCATCAATGCCTTGATAATTTTTCACGACTTGTGTGGCATTGCTTCGCACCCACTCACGGTTTTCTAAGTCATCTAATAAATCATTCGTAGCAACCGCTAGGTCACGTACTTCATCTTTAGTTGTAATTGGAATACGTGAAGTAAATGTCCCTTTTTCTTGTGCAATGTGACGAATAGCAGCGGTTGTACCGGTGATTGTATTTGCAATCGATTTAGAAATAAATGATGAAAAGAAAATTGCAACGATGGTTGCTATAAATAGGAATAGGCTCAACGTAAAGACAATTTTATTGTTTACGTTATCCAGTTTTTTCGCCTCAGATGCTAGGTGAGAAATTTCATCACTACGAATTTTCCCAAGTGTCGCCATGGTTGACTGGATTTCAGAACGACCTACTTCCTCGCGGTAAAATTTTTTAATACCAGCTTCATCATTGTTTCGTTTTAAATTAATAGAAGGCTCACCCGCTGTTTCAATCCAACGTGTGATATGTGTTTTAACAGAGTCTAGAGATTCTTGCTGGTCTGGGCGTCCCTCCATTAATACATTTAATTCATTCCAATTATCTTCCCAGTTTGCTTTTGCTTCACGATAAGGATCTAAATAGGAATCCTTACCTGTCACGATGTAACCACGCTGAGATCGGTTCATATTTAATGTGTGATTTTCTAAAGTGCTAAGAAGCGTTTGTACTTTTGCAGTGTTTGTCATTAATTTATTGCGCTCTGTTTGTAGTGTATTGACTTGAAAGCCGACTACAATGACGCCAATAATTAAACAAAGAATCAATGCAATATACCCGCTCGTTATTTTAGAACGGATTTTAAAATTCACGTTATTTCCAACCTTTCTTTCTAAATTGATAAAATATAGCATTTTAAGTGAATCATAGATGACTAAAAAACGCAAGAAAACGCCGCCCTTTCAATGAAAAAGCGACGTGTCCCTCCAGATTTTATTTCATTTTTAATTCAGGTTTATTTTTTTCTTTTAGGCCAGTTTGATTCATACCTGTAAGTGTGTAAGCTTCTTTTACAGTTGCTGTTAATTTACCACGTTTTGTTTGTACGTTAATCCACATAGAGTCAGGGCGTGTATTATTACTCATCGCTTTCTCTTCTAATTCCTCGATGAGGGCTTTAATTTGTTTTTCATCGTCCATTTTTGTTTCAATTGTATATTGTTGCATGCCGCGCACGACGGTATCTTTTACTACTTCATAGTCAGTATCGTTGCCACCACAAGCACTTAATAGTAAAACTGAAGAAAGCGCCATAGCGGATAAAATCTTTTTCATGTGTAAAATCCTCCTTACGAACTTCTTCTATTATAGCACCTCTACATGACGAAATTGTGACCGATTATGACTTTTTGAGGACAATCACCGTTTAATTGTTTACTGAAAGGGAAGGCAATAAGAGAGGGAGTTTTAGCGTTTTTTTGATACAAACCATTTAAACAAAATAAAGGTACAGAATCGATTTAATGCTACATAAAACACTTTTTAACCATTTATAAAATAATTTTCCAATAGTGAAAAAATTTACTATTACTTTTTTTGATGTTACAGTAAAAAAGTATAGTGAGAAAATTTTAAACGAAAAGGAGAAAAAAATGAAGAAATTAGGGATTGTTTTCTGGGTATCTGCAGTAGTTGCAATATTTGCAGCAACAGTAGGATTAATTGCACCAGAAATGTTTGAAACAGTTACTGGAAATGTTCAAAGCTTTTTGACGACGTCATTTGGCTGGTATTATTTACTAACCGTTGCTATTATCGTCGCATTCTGTCTATTTTTAATTTTAAGTCCGGTTGGTGGTATTCGCTTAGGAAAGCGTACAGACCGACCAGAATATAGTAATAAATCATGGTTTGCGATGCTATTTAGCGCTGGTATGGGGATTGGTCTTGTATTCTGGGGTGCCGCAGAGCCATTATCACATTTCGCGATTAGTGCACCATCTGCGGAGGAAGGCTCTCAGCAAGCGCTTAAAGATTCATTCCGTTATACATTCCTTCACTGGGGAATTTCTGCATGGGCAATTTATGGGATTGTAGCACTTGCCCTTGCTTATTTCCAATTCCGAAAAGGGATGCCGGGCTTACTAAGTTCAACACTTTATCCATTAATCGGCGAACGTGCTAAAGGATGGATGGGGCATACCGTTGATGTTATTGCCGTATTTGCGACGGTTGTCGGTGTAGCAACAACACTTGGTTTTGGTGCTCAACAAATTAACGGCGGTCTATCGTATTTAACATCGATTCCAAATAGCTTTACTGTACAATTTATTATCATTATTATCGTAACGGTACTATTCATGATTTCTGCTTCTACAGGTCTCAACAAAGGGATTCAATTACTGAGTAATGCAAATCTGTATATTGCCTTTGTGCTATTCGTACTCCTGCTTATTTTAGGGCCAACAGTACAAATTATGAATAACTTTACGAACGGCCTTGGGGGCTATTTACAAAACTTCGTACAAATGAGTTTACGTACCTCTCCAGGTGGAGAAGGGCGCGACTGGATTAATAGTTGGACCATTTTCTACTGGGCATGGTGGATGTCTTGGTCTCCATTTGTTGGGATTTTCATCGCGCGTATTTCACGTGGACGTACAATTCGTGAATTTTTAATGGGTGTTATTTTATTACCAACGATTGTTAGTCTGTTATGGTTCGCGGTATTTGGTACATCTGCGATTGATGCCTCAGAAAAAAATCCTGGCATTATTGATTTACCGACGGAGCAAGTGCTCTTTGGAGTCTTCGATCAACTTCCATTTGGTCTTATTTTATCAATTATTGCGATTATTTTAGTAGCGGTGTTCTTTGTGACATCTGCCGATTCAGCAACTTTTGTACTTGGTATGCAGACAACAGGTGGCTCGTTAAATCCATCATTTAAAGTAAAATTAATTTGGGGGATTTTACAAGCGGCCATTGCGACAAGTTTATTATTTTCAGGTGGCTTACAGGCGCTACAAAATGCTGCGATTATTGTTGCCTTCCCATTCTCGATACTCATGCTCATTATGATTTATTCGCTTTATAAAGCATTAATGCATGAACGACGAGAATTAGGCTTATACATTCGTCCGAAAAAACAACAGAAATAATGAAAAAAAGGCAGGAAACGCATAGGCGCTTCCTGCTTTTTTATTCGTTACGGGGCAACTGTTAAATAATGCGCTTTCCATACATCTCTGCGTTCTTCATAACTAGTAGCAGTCAAATCTTCATTATCAAACTGTAGTGTGTAATGATTTGGCGCATGGAAAATAATATTAATTGTCGACCAATTTTCATTATATAGTTCAACCCATTTATCATGGAATTGTATTAAAATTTGTGCGAATGATTTTTCCTTCCATTCGGTCGGTGTGTTGTAGACAACATCATCGCGGTATTCAAGCTCACCCTTTGTATTGTAAAGGCAATGATGACCACGCAAGTATGGGTTAGGTTCTGCAATCTCGCGGTAAAGGACACCATGGCCTTGCGTATATTTATGGGCAATGCGTACCGCTTTTTCCTCTAAACGATGTAGCTGTGCAAATTCTCCGAAGACATCTTCAGGAATGGCATTGACTTGTTCTACATCCCAAAGGCCGTCCTCAGGGTGCTTTGTAGCAATTAAAAACACATCACGTTCATTTTCCTCGCAGTGTGGTAAAATTTCTTTTTTTAATTTTTCAAGAAGCTCAAAATAGCGTTCATCATGAGCTGGAATAAGTACTTTTTCATTTTCTAAACCGAATGTGACTTTAAGAAAAATAGCAGGATAAATGATTTCCGCATCAATTAATACCTTATTTGCATTTGCGGGTAAATAAGGTGTTACGATTTTTTGGAAACGAATTAAATTTTCAGTGTTTAAACGCATAATTATCACTCCTCTGGCCAATCTATAAGCATCTTTGTATGCTACTTCTATCATATAGTAAATATAGGTAAAATGGTAAGGATATGTATGAAGTTACGCAAAAAAAGATGTACAGGAACTGACCCACGAAAGTAAGACAAAGAAAAAGACATGTTCTTTCAGCTAAATTTGACGGACGCTTTCCTGGGGCAGGGCGTAAGCCTCCTCGCTCGTAAGCTTACTGCGGGGTCTTCCACTCATGCTAGGGGCCCACTAGGAGTCGCCGTCAAATTCTTGTTGTGTCACCTTTTTCCGGTATTCAACTGAAGAAAGGTGGCTTAACTTTGAAAAAATTCGCGTATGATTATCGTAGTTGATGTATGCTTGAACGCTTTGAACGACAACATCATTTGTCGGACTTTAAGCTATCGAAAGAAGCAACCACCGGGTAATCTAAAAATTAGTGTGAGTGAAGTATGTCCGGATGTCGGGGCTAAGTTATTTTTCATGGAATGTACGATGATGCACAATGGCAAGCGTTTATAAACGCGCATTAAGTTCGGTGAAATTATTTGAAAATCTATAATAAAAACCAGGAGCCACACAATATGCGGCTCCTGGTTTTTAATGTATAGGATTAGGCCTTTACTTTCTTCTTCGCATTTTTGTATTCAATATGCCAAGAGAAAGCTTCTTCTAAAATATGTGGGGTTTGTGCATTATTCGTTTCTTCTACAGCACGGTTGTAGTAATCCCATAGTTTGTCTTTGAAGTTCGGGTGCGCGCAGTTATCGATAATGGCTTTCACACGCTCTTTTGGCGCCATGCCACGTAAATCTGCAACACCTTGCTCTGTAATGATAACATCAACATCATGTTCGGTGTGATCGACATGCGATACCATTGGCACAATTGATGATACGCTACCAGCTTTTGCAGATGATTTCGTAACGAAAATACCGATACGCGCGTTACGGGCATAGTCACCTGAGCCGCCGATACCGTTCATAATTTGTGTGCCGAATACGTGGGTTGAGTTGACGTTGCCATAAATATCCGCTTCAAGTGCTGTATTAATGCACACAAGACCGAGTCGGCGAATAACTTCTGGATGATTTGAAATTTCTTGTGGACGCAATACAAGCTTATCCGCGTATTTTTCAATATTGTTGTACACCTTATCACAGTAACGTTCACTTAATGTGATGGATGTACCAGAAGCGATTTTAATTTTACCAGCATCGATTAAATCAAAAACTGCATCTTGCAGTACTTCTGAATATAATTCTAAATCCGTTAAATCAGATTCTAAAAAACCGTTTAATACAGCATTAGCTACTGTACCAACACCAGATTGGATAACCGGTAGCTCATCTACGCGACCTGATGCAACTTCTTCACGTAAAAATTCGATTAAATGGTTGGCCATCACTTGTGTTTCTTCATCTGGCTCAATGATTAATGCAGGCGCATCACGTAGCTCTGAATGCACAATACCAGCAATCTTATCGACATCAACGCGAATGCCTAACTCACCAATACGGTCTGCAGGGTCAACAATTGGAATCGGCTGACGGCGACCTTTACCTGCTTTTTCCGGCACGTAAATATCATGAATACCTTCTAAATCTGGCTGAGCTGTATTGAGCTCGATTAAAATTTTATCCGCATATTGTGCATAGATGGGTGTATTACCGACCGAGTTTGTTGGAATGATAAGACCATCTTCTGTAATAGCCGATGCTTCGATAATGGCGAAATCGATTGGCCCGATGATGCCGTTACGTACAAGCTCTGCATTATGTGATAAATGCATATCTGTATAAAGGGTAATCCCTTCATTGATTGAGTTACGCATTAATTTTTCAGCTTGGTAAGGACCGCGCTTACGAATAATACCCGCTTCTACCATATAATGATCGACTTCTGGACCAAGAGATGCTCCTGTATAAACATCTAATTGAAATGGTTCTTTTTTTGCACGTTCGACAAGCGCTAATGGAATTTCCTTGGCGTCACTTGCACGACCAAAGCCACTCATGCCTACCACCATGCCATCTTTAAACCATGATGCTGCTTCTTCTGCTGAAACGATTTTATCGATAAGTTTTGGTAATCGGATACGTTCTTTCATTAAGTAATTGCCTCCTCGAATAGTGAATGTATAAGTTGGTGTTGCATTCAAAACATGATTTGGATAACTTTTTACAGAAAATCGTGACGCAGTCTAGAAGCTGCGTGCACGTAGCTATAAGATGTTTTAGTTCTAAGTTGTTACAATAAGTATAACTTTTGGAAATAAATGGTCCAACTGATAATTTCTATGATTATTATAGCGAGAAGCTATCATTACTTAGCAAAAGTAATGACATATGATCTTTTGCGACGATTCCTTTCGTACCTAAAAACCGTTCAAACATCGGTAAATATTCTTTTACTGCATAAGGTGGTTTTTCTTTTTTCGGAATAATTAGCACGACTTCTTTCAAAATATCACTATCAATAGGGCGTGCTTCGATATATGGATTACGGAGATGCGAATACAACGAACGTAGCATTACCGTGCTACCAAGGCGCTGCTCTAAAAAATGTAGCATCGCATGGGTGTTCTCTGTTTCAAAAATCGGATAATATTCAAGTCCCTGTTCAGCGAGCGTTTGATTTAATAGGATACGGCTATGATGCGTTTCTGGGAATAATGTTAATGGCTCATCTACAATATCTTTCCATGCCAATACCTCTTTTTGAATGAATGGGTGACTACGATGTGCGACAAAAACAAAGCTTTCATCATATAAAGGGATTTCGACGTAGCTACCATTAATGCGGTTGTCCTCATGATACGAAAAGGCGATATCTACCTCATCATTTTCAAGAAGCGTCGTTACGCGCTCATGTGCGAGCACTTTCGCTGGGGCAGTCGGAAATTGTTCAATATAATGAAGTACACTGAGTGAGATTAAATCGTAAATGGCGCCAGGGTAAGCACCGATTCGTAGCTGTTCATGATCAAAATGGTCGAGTGCCTGTAGCTGTATTTTTGTTTGTTCAAGTGTCGAAAAAATTTGTTGGCACTGGCTATATAAAATTTCACCGGCCTTAGATAAAGTGATTTTTTTGCCGATGCGGTTAAAAAGTAGCGCGCCAACAGTTTGTTCGAGTACTTTAATTTGCTGACTTAATGTTGGCTGTGAAATATGTAAGCGCTGCGCTGCACGGGTAAAGTGTAGCTCTTCACTGAGGACCATAAAATATTCTAGTTGTCTAAGTTCCATAAGGCACTTCCTTCCAAGCGATTAAAACATATCTAAAAATGCGCGCGTCGCATAAGATAAGTAACGTTCTTTTTTTGTAATCATGGCGATTTCCCAAAGATAGGGCTCATCACTATCGATAGCAATCATTTTGACATGCGGGTTGTTATGCTTTTCAAAAATGGATTTTGGTAATACGGCAACACCCATGTCAATCGCGATTAATTCGACCATCAAATCCCACTGTGAGGATTCGTAGGCGATATTTGGTTTGAAGCCATTTTTTGCACATAGCTTAATAACCATATCTCGCAGTGTAAAATCGGTTGTGAAGACGATAAATTTTTCATCAGCTAGCTCCGCGATTTTAATGCGTTCGCGGTAAGCAAGAGGATGATTATGAGATAAATAAATCATAAATTCATCAACGAAATACGGCTTTACACAGAAATTTCCTTCTGAGAAAGGCTTTACCGTAAAGCCGACATCGATTTTTTCTTCTTCCGCTAATGTCAAAATATGTTTGGCACCAAGCTCGATCAAGCGTAGCGTTACATCTGGGAAAGCGTGACTAAAACGCTGTGCAATCGACGGGAAGATGAGGGTTCCGATAACGGGTGGAATTCCTAATACAATTTCCCCTTTTTGTAAATTTTGAAGCTCATTCAGTAAATTAGGCATGTCTTGGAGCGGTTTTAAAGCCATGCGCCCTTGTTCGATAACGATTTTACCGGCATCAGTTAATTCGAGTTTACGTGTTGTGCGATTAAATAATGTGACATTGAGTTCTTCTTCTATTTGCTTCACAACCTTACTTAAATAAGGCTGTGTGACAAACGTTTTTTCAGCTGCCTTTGTGAAGCTTCCTTGCTCCGCAACAGCTAAAAATAATTCGATTGCACGTAAGTCCATTTTTGCACCTCCAAATATTTATAACCAATAGTAATAAAAAATATTCTTTATATGAATTTTACTAATAATTTAGAAGAATGTAAAATTTAGTAAGATAGGAAGGGGAGAGAGTATGAGAAATGTTGTAATTGTTGAAGCCGTTCGTACGGCAATTGGTAGCTTTAATGGCACATTACAAAATACAGCAGCGACGGATTTGGGCGCTGTTGTTGTGAAAGAAGTGCTAGAGCGTGCAAATGTTGCACCGGAGACGGTTGATGAAGTAGTACTAGGAAATATTTTGCAGGCTGGTCTTGGTCAGGGTCCTGCACGTCAGGCTGCAGTCAATGCAGGTGTGCCATATGAAGTACCATCCACAACAATTAATAAACTTTGTGGTTCAGGTTTAACAGCAGTACATTTAGCCGCGCAGGCGATTCAGCTTGGGGAAGCTGATATTGTCGTTGCGGGTGGTATGGAAAATATGACACAAGCGCCATATATTCTGCCACAGGCGCGTCAGGGATACCGTATGGGCGACGGTAAACTGATTGATACAATGTTACATGATGGCTTGACTGATGCTTTCCATCACTATCATATGGGGATTACAGCAGAGAATTTAGCAGAGAAATACAACATTACACGTGAAGAGCAAGATGCATTCGCGGCACAAAGTCAGCAAAAAACAGAAGCAGCTCAAAAGGCGGGGCGCTTCAATGATGAGATTGTGCCAGTTGAAGTCAAATCACGTAAAGAAACAATCACTTTCGACCGAGATGAATTTCCGCGTGCAGGCGTCGTAGCAGAGAAATTAGCTAGTATGCGTCCTGCATTTAAAAAAGATGGAACCGTTACAGCAGCAAATGCTTCAGGGATTAATGACGGAGCGGCAGCGCTTCTATTAATGTCAGAGGACAAAGCCAACGAGCTAGGCTTAAAGCCATATGCACGTATTGTAAGTAACGCTGTTGCGGGTGTAGACCCTGCAATCATGGGGATTGGGCCTGTACCTGCAACGAAAAAAGCACTTGAAAAAGCAAATTTAACAATCGATGATATCGATTTAATTGAAGCAAACGAGGCATTTGCTGCGCAGTCACTGGCTGTAGCGAAGGAGCTTGCTTTTGACACGAACAAAGTGAATGTCAACGGCGGCGCTATCGCACTGGGGCATCCAGTTGGCGCAAGTGGTGCGCGTATTTTAGTAACGCTTCTACATGAAATGAAAAAACGCGATGATGTAAAATATGGCTTGGCAACGCTTTGTGTAGGTGGCGGCCAAGGTGTATCAACAATCGTTGAAAAGCTATAGCATTTAGGCGATAACATGGGACTAATTTTGATAGACACAGCGTGTGGGAGCGCTGTGTTTTTTTGCGTGTAAGGATTTTATGGTAGGGAATAGAGTGCTAGAAAGTAGGTGTCATAATGAAGCATTTTTTTGAATACAATTGGCAAAAGCGAGAAGAGTGGTTTGACTGGTGTGAAAAGCTTTCAGAGGAACAGTTATGGCAGGAACGTGTAGGTGGTGTCGGGAGCATTGGCGAGACATTACTGCATATCGTAGGTGTAGAATATAGCTGGATTTGCGATATTTTAGAGAAGACAGACGAGGCGGTACCGAGGCATTCACTCGCAGGGATTCGCACCTTGTCTAATGAGCTACGTCCAGAAATTGTAGCATTTCTAACGACGAAGTATGACCCACAACAAATCGTAGTTGACCACGGTGATCGGCATACGATTGATGCCATTTTGCATCATATTATTATTCATGAAATTCATCATATCGGGCAGCTTTCTGTCTGGGCGCGCGAGCTTCATCTAGCACCTATTTCCGCAAATTATGTCCGTGAACACTTCCCATCACTTGAAAAATATTTCGAAAAGTGAAATAATTTGATTAAGTAATGCACTATTCAGTTAATTATAGGGGGAATGAATATGACAACGTATTCAGAAACATGGGATTTAAATGCGTTTTACGAAGGCGGTACGAGTGACTCAGCGGCTTTTTTAGCGCATATTGCGGAAGTACCGACATTGATTGAAGCATATAAGGAAGCGGTAGAGGCAGCAATTGCACAGCCATCATCTGCTACAATTGCAACCGCGCTTGATGTGCAAACAACGACCGTGCTTAATTTACAAAAAATTGGCGTTATGCTGTCTTGCTTAACAGCACAAAATACAAAGGACGAAGCAGCTCAAGTCATTCAAAGTAATATGCGTACACAATATGCCGCATTATCGGATGTGCGTAATCGCTTTGATAAATTAATTGAAGAACTAGATGATGCGACATTTCATGACATTATTACGAGTGAAGCACTAGCGCCTTTTGAATTTATTTTAACGGAGACACGTAATCAAACGAAACTACTACTGTCAGAAGCAGAGGAATCCATCATTACGAGTTTACGCGCAGATGGTGACCAGGCTTGGAGTAGCTTATACGATTTATTAATTGCAGATACGAAAATTCGTGTAACGGTTGATGGCGAGGAAAAAGTATTATCCGTTGGTCAGGCGAATAATTTACGCAATCATGAAAGTGCGACTGTACGCGCAGATGTCGATGCCGCGATTGAAGCGGCATTTACTGAGCGAGAAGCCTTTTTTGTGCATACATTAAATCATTTAGCAGGCTTCCGTTTAACAACGTATAAAAAACGTGGCTGGGAGGATGTTTTAGAAGAGCCACTGCGCATTAATCGTATGAAGCGTGAAACATTGGATGCGATGTGGGGGGCGATTGCGAAAACGCGTGAGCCTTTCGTCAATTACTTACAGCGGAAAGCAACTATTTTAGGGAAAGAGGCCATGACTTGGGCTGATTTAGATGCACCGATTAGCGCACCGACAACAGCGTTAAGCTTTAATGAAGGCGCCGAATTTATTTTACAGCATTTCGCGAAATTTGGACCAAAGCTTGAGGCTTTCGCGCGTCAGGCATTTGAAAATTCATGGATTGAGGCAGAAGACCGCGATAATAAACGACCTGGTGGCTTTTGTACGACGACGAAGCTTGACAATGCATCTCGTATTTTCATGACCTATGCAGGCACGATGAACAATGTATCAACGCTTGCCCATGAGCTAGGCCATGCGTTCCACTCGTATGCACTGCGTGATGTTCACCCACTCAATTCAGGCTATGCAATGAATGTCGCAGAAACAGCCTCTACATTTGCTGAAATGATTATTGCGGATGCAGCGGTGCAAGAGGCGACAAATGCGGATGAGCGACTTGCGCTATTAGAGGATAAAGTCCAGCGCTCTGTAGCAATGTTTATGAATATCTATGCAAGATTCACCTTTGAAACCCGCTTTTACGAGGAACGTAAAAATGGTGTTGTGCCGGCCGCACGTTTAAATGAATTAATGAGTGAAGCACAACAGGAAACATATGGTGGTGCACTTGAAACAACGCATCCGCATTTCTGGGCATCGAAGCTTCATTTCTATATTACAGGTGTACCGTTTTATAATTTCCCGTACACATTTGGCTACTTATTCTCACTAAGCATTTACGCGAAAGCAAAGGAAATCGGTACGGATTTTGAAGAGCGCTATATGGCCCTACTACGTGATACAGGATCAATGAATGTGGAGGACCTTGTAATGAAGCATCTAGGCGAAGATATTACACAGGAGGCCTTTTGGTTAAAAGGGGTGCGCTTAGCGGCACAGGACGCGGAAGAATTTCTGACATTGACCGAAAAAGCGTAAATTAACGGATCTTTTCTATGGGAATATATTCACAAAAATGCATAAATCGAGTATGATGAGGTGAATGTATACATAGAGAGAAGGCTTACGCATGGGAAAGTATAAAGGCGAGCTGCTCCTTGTGATTACCGCATTAATGTGGGGGAGTGGCTTTGTAGGCATGGCAGTCGGCCTAGAATATTGGACTGTCTTTCAGCTAATGGGACTACGCTTTACACTTGCAACGGTGTTACTATGCTTAATTTTCCATAAAAAACTACGGTTGATTAATAAAGCTGTGCTATGGAAGGGTGCTGTGCTTGGCGTCATTTTATTCGCTGCATTTGCGGTGCAAACGTATGGGTTACTCTATACAACACCTGCAAAAAATGCATTTTTAACCGCCATCAATGTACTGATTGTACCAGTGCTTGCCTATTTAATTTATAAACGACGCTTTGATCGCTATGAGGTAATTGCGGCAATCTTAGCTCTTGTCGGCATCGGATTCTTATCTTTAACAAGTTCATTCACGATGAATGTCGGTGATATTTTATCAATCTTATGTGCGGTGCTATTTGCATTCGACATTTTTTATACGAATGTCTTTGTGAAAAAAGAGGATGCACTTGCGCTCACAATTGTGCAGTTTATGACAGCATCGGTGTTAGGCATTGTGATGATTATACTCGGTGAAGTGCCAACGGTTGTTGAACCAACTGGGATTTATATTATTATTTATTTAGCAGTATTTTGTACATGTGTCGCCTATGTGTGTCAAAATATCGGTATGCAATATGCGAATCCTACAAAGTCAGCCATTATTTTATCAATGGAGTCGTTGTTCGGCACATTATTCTCGGTATGGCTTTTAAATGAGTTATTAACAGGCCGTATGATTTTCGGCTGTTTCTTAATTTTAATCGCGGTATTATTTGCCGAGCTCAAACCGAAGTTTGGCCTTGCGCATATGAAACAAAAAATTTAATGACGATACGAGCATTTCTAACTAGGAGATGCTCGTTTTGTTTTTTTCGAAACCTTTGCGGGTAAGAAAAAAAGGGGAGGGATACATATGAAGGAAACATGGATTGCGGCAGATGATACGCTCGTATTATGGGGCATTATTATTATTGTCGCATCAATTAGTATTGTATTAGAGCAACGTTTTAAATGGGCCTCACGTATTTCAGGGGCCATAATCGCGCTTGTTATCGCGATTATTTTGTCCAATACCGGCATTATTCCGACTGAATCTAGCGTATACGATGCGGTTTGGTCAGTCATTGTGCCACTAGCGATTCCATTATTACTGTTTCAAATTAATTTAAAAAAGCTTTTTCGTGAAAGTGGCCGGCTCTTACTGATTTTCTTAATCAGCTCGATTGGTACAGTAGCAGGAACAACGATTGCCTTCTTTATGCTGAAAGATCACATTCCAATGCTTGATAAGATGGCGGCGATGTTTAGCGCGAGCTATATCGGCGGTGGGGTCAACTTTGCGGCAATGGCAGCGAAGTTTGAAACACCAGGTGAGCTTGTTTCTGCCTCCGTTGTTGCGGATAATTTGACGATGGCCGTTTTATTTGTCGTATTGATTATTATTCCGACGATGAATTTTTTCCGTAAACGCTATAAGACGCCACATATTGATGAGGTGGAAAGTCGCGCGGGGAAGAATGAAAACTTAGCCAAGTCATACTGGAAGCCGAAATCGATTTCATTATTGGACATTGCGCTTGCTGTCGGGCTTGCCTTTACGATTGTGTTAGTTGCGAAGAAATTATCGGAATACTTTGATAAAGTGATTCCATCTGGGGATAATGTTAGCTTCTTTTGGAATTTAGCGAATGGTCTTTTTGGTGATATGTACTTGATGCTGACGACGTTAACGTTCCTAGCATTGCTATTATTCCCACGCTTTTTTGAGCGTCTTCAAGGAAGTCAGGAAATTGGCACGTATTTAATTCATATTTTCTTCGTTGTCATTGGGATTCCAGCGTCCATTCCGCTTATTTTACAGGAAGCACCATTATTATTCGTCTTTGCGGTGACGATTGTGATTGTTAATGTGACGATTTCACTCGTATTTGGTAAACTACTACGTTTTGATTTAGAAGAAATTATGCTGGCGATTAATGCAAATGCAGGGGGACCGACAACGGCCGCTGCACTGGCGATTGCGAAGGGCTGGCAAAATCTTGTTGGTCCGATTTTAATTGTCGGCACATTTGGTTATATTATTGGGAATTATGTTGGCACCGTCATGGGACTGTGGCTTGGGTCCTTTTTATAAATGGGGGAAACAGGGATTACTTCATGGGTAGTCCTTGTTTTTTTATTTTTTAAAATATAATAGAAATTTAATGGGTTTATATTTACCTAAGTAGTGTAATTATAATGGTATAAATCCATACTGGAGGGAGATGCAAACATGAATGAATTTTTGGATAGTTTAGACCGTTTAATTCAGTTAGAAGAAGCACAGCCACAAATCCTCTGAATCAATAAAAAAACGCCAGCGCGTGATTGAGGCTGGGCGTCTTGTATTATTAGAATCTGATATGCAGTCCATTCACTTTTTATCGGTTGAAATGGTCGCGAAGTATGAAGAATTAAAAGTAGCTTATATTGAATCGCTCAATAGTTTCTCTTATGAAGAGGTGTATCAAAGGTCAAATCATATACTAGCCTTTCATCATTTTCAATCTCAAAAAATCATTTGATTTGGTGCACATTTGTCCATGATAACGTACCACCTGCATAGCTATCACATCGTACATAACTTCCTTTTGGAAATAAAAATGTCCACGGCATACTCGTATGTGGTGGTATTTTTAATTGCGGCAGCGTAAAAAGAGCCGTCGCAATATGCTGTCCATCAAGCTCATAAGCAAGGGATGTTTGATCGAAAACGAGTGTTTTCTCACTGTGATTATGAATAAGCACACTAATAAGAAGTGTTTCCTGGTGATTAACCGCTTCTCGAATAGCTGTAAAATTTTCGCTTTTTTTTGCGTGAAGGAATAATTGCTCGATTCGCGTCCTATCAATGCTTGCGAGCGCTTTGTCCCAAGATTTCTCGTACTGTAACTGCATAGAATTCACCTCTGTTTTTAAGTTTATCATAAAATGAACTTTACAAATGCCTCATTTATTTGTAAGATTTAACTGATAATGATTATCAATTGAGAAAGAAGTGATGATAATGAAAACAGAAGAAGTCATGTCTTACTATGCACATACAAAAATTGAATTTAACGATATGTTTACACACCGCGTGCCTGCAACGATTAATGGGATGGTTCACCACAGTTCAACAGGATGCTGTAGCTTTGTGTTCCCACTTTCGGGTCAGGGGTATTTTACTTTTGATAATGTGCGCTATAAATTAATGCCAGGTATGGTGCTCCATATTAATAATACGGCTGATATCGATATGAAGCCGATCGGTGGCGAGGGCTGTCATTATGCGGTAATTTACTATGATGTCGAAGAAACGGTTATTGCGCATGATCCATTTGTCATTTCAATCGATGATTACGCTACTTGTCAACGTGCGGTTGAGCAAATGATGAAGGCGTTTACGACACCAGGGAATATTTCACGTGTACAAACAAAGGCGTACTTTATGCAATTTATTAGTGAAATGCTTGTCGCACACCAGCGCAGCAAGCATGTAGATCGTGAAGATGCGATGAGTGAGGCATTAGCCTTTATGCGCCAGTATTATCAATCTGGCTTAACGGTGACGGAAGTAGCGGAGCGCTTTAATATTGAACGTCGTCGTTTTGCGCATTTATTTGAACGTTATACAGGCATTAATCCAAGTAATTATTTGATTGAACTACGCATTCAGCATGCCAAAGAATTAATGCGTGCTACAGATGAAACAATCGCATCTATTGCTGAAAAGGTTGGCTATGACGATCCATTTTATTTCAGCCGTATTTTCAAAAAATATACAGGGAAAGCACCGACTGCCTATCGTCAGTGTCTATAAGCGCAAAAGTCTATTTTTTTAAGCTACAATGAGAACGCTTTTCATTTGGAATTACATAGGTTGATGCTTTAGGCATCACCAACAAAAAAGCCGAAATCCTAATAGATTTCGGCTTTTGCTTATAGCTGCTGTAAACGTACAGCTTGCGCTAATTTTCGTAAATACTGCGTTTGTTCAGTTAGTAAAGCATAGCTCTCTGTGAGTGTCACACATTCAAATTGGATGCTGTCGCCTGGCTTCATTTGGGCGAATACATGTAAATCACTCGCAATAACTTGTGCGATTCTTGGATAGCCGCCAGTCGTTTGGCGGTCGGCTAATAATACCGTGGGCTGTGCGTCATTTGATACTTGAATGGTGCCAAATAACACCGCATCTGATAACAGTTCCTCTGCTGAAACACGCTGCAGGGGGGTACCCTTCAGACGGTAGCCCATACGGTCAGCTGCCGCCGTAATGTTATATCGTGTTGTTAAGAATTGCTGCTGACTCTCGGCGGTAAACTGTGCCCACTCAGGACCAGCTGTTACATGCACGGTCCAGTTCTTCTTTGCATAATGGGGTAGTTCTGCCTGCCATTTTACTTGCTGTGCTGTATGTTTGTAGACGGTAAGCGCATCACCTTTTTTAAGTGCACGTCCTTCGTAGCCTCCAATACCTGCCCGTAAATATGTGCTTTTTGAGTTCATAATAGCTGGTACATCGATGCCGCCGCGAAAGGCAATATAGTTGCGACAGCCGCTAAGTAATGGCCCAAGCTGTACGGTATCGCCGGCCTTGAGTGCGACAGGTCGGTAGCTTTGAAGCGGGTCCCTACCGTTAATGGTTCCTTGAATGGCTGCGCCTGTCATCGCCACGACACAGTCATCGTCCGTCTTAAAACGTAGTCCACCCATCGTCACCTCAAGGACAGCCTCATCCTGTGCGTTGCCCACTAAAATATTCGCTGTTTGAAGTGCTAACGTATCCATGGCACCACTGACAATGACGCCATACTGTTGAAAGCCCTGACGCCCTATATCTTGAATGGTCGTCAGCATACCTGGTTTTTCAATGTGAATCATGCCATCATCTCCTCAAAATCTGCCGCTGAAATAGGCACGAATCGAATCATTGCACCCGCTTCGAGTAAAGTTGGCGGCATTTTTTCAGGCTGGAATAAAGCAAGTGGTGTCCGCCCGATAATCTGCCAGCCCCCGGGTGTTTCGATCGGATAAATTCCTGTCTGACTACCTGCGATGCCAACAGAACCTGCCTCGATTTTTAAACGAGGGCTCTTTTTCCGTGGCGTTGCAATGGTTTCATCAAGTCCACCTAAATAAGGAAAGCCTGGTGCAAAACCGAGCATATAAATTAAATAATGCGGTGTACTATGACGTTTAATCACTTCTTTGACCGATAGTTGATGATAACTAGCCACTTCCTCTAAATCAGGCCCGTATTCTCCGCCATAGCATACTGGTATATCAATGATTTTTGTAGTTGCCGCTGAAGTGGCCGCATCGACTGATACACAAGCTTTTAATGTCTCAATGACTGCCTGAGCAGGATTTTTAATACCTTGTGTTAGTAAATAAATGGCGTCATAGAGCACCGTTAGTGTTGTATAAGCAGGAATCATTTCTTGAATGTATGGGATGTTTTGCGCGTCAATTTGCGCCATGGCCTGCGTAATCTGTCGTTGTGTAACGTCCGATACACTTGTGCCAAACTGCATACGAATGGCCATCTCCCCAAATGGCATCCACTCAATTGCTTGCGTATTATGCATCACGTTGTCCCTCCAAATACCATTTTTCGGAATTGAAATTCTGAATATAGGAATAATTATAACGAAAACTAGGATAAATTCAATAAATTATCAGAAAAAAAATACAATTCGCAACTTTACATCAAATAGTTGATTGTGATAATATTCGGAATATAAGTTCCTAAATACGGAATTTAAAAACTGAATTATGGTTTTTAAAATAGCAATAAGGGGTGATTTGATGTATCAAATTGATTTAAATTGTGATCTCGGAGAAAGTTTTGGTGCGTATACACTTGGCAATGATGCGGCCATTCTCGATTATGTGACATCTGCTAATATTGCCTGTGGCTTTCATGCGGGTGATCCAACTGTTATGAAAAAAACGGTTGAGCTTGCGCTTGAGAAAGAGGTTAAAATTGGCGCCCATCCAGGATTGCCAGATTTAGTTGGCTTTGGTCGCCGTAATATGGCGATTGCACCAGAAGATACGAAAAATATTGTCATCTATCAGCTTGGGGCACTGCAGGCATTTACGAAGGCTTTAGGGGGACAAGTCGAGCATGTGAAGCCACACGGGGCACTGTATAATATGGCCGCAAAAGATGCACGGCTTGCTGAGGCCATTGCAGAAGCGGTGTATGCTGTTGATCCATCGCTTGTCTTGTATGGCTTAGCAGGGAGCGAGCTTATTACAGCAGGTAAGCGCATCGGTCTTCAAACAGCAAATGAAGTATTTGCTGACCGTACATATCAGCAAGATGGTAGTCTGACACCACGTACACAGCCTCATGCGATGATTGAAACGGATGAGGAAGCGGTACGCCAGGTGATGACAATGGTCAAAGAGGGACATGTTCAAACACAGCAGCAAACGAATTTTGCACTTGATGCGCATACGGTGTGTATCCACGGGGACGGTGCACATGCACTGACTTTTGCAAAATACATCCATGAAACATTAACAAACAACCAAATAGACGTTACGGCGTATCGTTAGACTTAGGGGGAACCACAATGGGAGAAAAAGTCACACAAAAAGCGAGCCGTAGCGTCCTGCTCGGTGCCGCATTCTTAATGGCCACTTCATCAATTGGGCCAGGATTTTTAACACAAACAACTGTTTTTACAGAGCAGTTACTCGCAAGCTTTGGATTCGTTATTTTAGTATCTGTCTTACTCGATATTTTCGCGCAGATGAATGTTTGGCGCATTATCGTCGTTTCAGGCCTACGCGGACAAGAAATTGCGAATAAAGTATTGCCAGGGCTAGGAATTGTTTTAGCAGTGCTAATCGTATTTGGCGGTCTAGCATTTAATATAGGGAATGTCGCCGGTGCAGGGCTTGGCTTAAATGCGATGCTTGGCATGGATACGGTGACGGGGGCCATTTTAAGTGCCATTTTTGCCATCGTTATTTTCTTATTTAAAGAAGCAAGTAAAGTAATGGACCGCGCTGCACAAATTGCCGGTGCTGTCATGATTTTCTTAATGTTTTATGTGGCTGTTTCAACACATCCACCTGTTGGCGAAGCGGTTGTGCGTACGTTCGCACCAACAGATATTAGCATTTTAGCAATTGTTACACTTGTTGGTGGTACAGTCGGTGGGTATATTACGTTCGCAGGTGGTCACCGCCTACTCGATGCGGGTCTTAAAGGCGTCGAAGCGATTCCAGAGGTCAATAAAAGCTCGATTACAGGGATTATAGTGACAGCAGTTATGCGTATTGCTTTATTCCTAGCAGTATTAGGTGTTGTATCACAAGGACTTAAACTTGATGCCGCAAACCCAGCTGCTTCTGTATTCCAATTAGCATTAGGTGATATTGGGTACCGTATTTTCGGTGTGATTATGTGGGCTGCCGCTGTAACATCAGTCGTTGGTGCCGCTTATACATCTGTTTCCTTTATTAAAACCTTCCATAAAAATATTGCAAAGTATGAAAACTGGATCATTATCGCGTTCATTGCTATTTCAACATTGATTTTCGCATTGATTGGCAAACCCGTAAATGTTCTTGTATTAGCAGGCGCATTAAACGGCTTAATTTTACCATTAGCACTAGGTACATTATTAATTGCGGTATACAAAAAAGATGTTGTCGGCAGCTACAAGCATCCGATATGGTTAACGATTACAGGTGCCTTTGTAGTTATCGTGATGGGTGTTCTTGGCATTATGACATTAATTGAACAAATCGGTATTTTAGTAGGCTAGGAGGAATGACAATGAACTATCAACAACAATCACCACAAGCAATTCGCGAAGCCGTTCGAAACGGGACCATTACAGGACCGACAGCTGGCTATGCGATGGGCTATGCGCAAGCTAATCTAGCTATTTTGAAAAAGGAGCATGCTTTTGATTTTCTATTGTTTGCACAACGAAATCCAAAAGCCTGTCCGATTTTAGATGTCATTGAGCCGGGGAGTGTATCGCCATCGCGTATCGCAAAGAACGCGGATATTCGTACCGACATTCCAAAATACCGCATTTATAAACACGGGGAATTAGTCGAGGAAGTGAGCGATTTGAAGGACTACTGGTCAGACGATTTTGTGTGCTTCTTAATTGGCTGTAGCTTCTCATTTGAAAATGCATTGATGAATAATGACATCGACGTGCGTCATATTTCAGAAGGCTGTAATGTCCCAATGTTTAAGACGAATATTGCCACAGAAAAAGCCGGTATATTTGAAGGGCCAACCGTTGTATCTATGCGTCCGATTCCTGAAGCAGAGGTCGTGCGCGCTGTTCAAGTAACATCACGCTTTCCGTCCGTTCACGGCGCACCACTGCATATCGGCAATCCAGCGAGCATTGGCATTCGTGATGTGACAAAACCTGACTTTGGTGATGCAGTACCAATCAAAGACGGCGAAGTGCCAGTGTTCTGGGCATGCGGCGTAACACCACAGGCCATTGCCATGCACGTTAAGCCGGATTTAATGATTACACATGCACCAGGGCATATGTTTGTGACCGATGTAAAAGATGCATTTTACGGGGTTTTATAGGGATACAACATAATCTAAAAAACGCGTTACTTTAGCATATAAAGTAACGCGTTTTTTAATTGTGTGAAAGATCTCATTCATAATTATAAAATAAGATTAGAATAAAAAATAATCTTTTATTCATATAAAATAATTATTTTATAACAAAAAATAGTTCATTTGATTTAAAAATATAGTTATAATAGTTTTAAATATTTGTTTTGAAAGGATGCTTTAAATGATATTACAAAAGAAATTTGAATTTATTAAAAAATTAAAAGAAAAATATAATCTACCATTACAAGAATTACAAGAACATATTCACTATATGCAAAATTTTAAGGTGACAACACCTATTATTGGAGGATTTAGCACAGGGAAATCTACAATGATTAATGCTTTTTTAGGAGAAAAAATTTTACGAACAAATATTACAGCAGAAACCGCGATTCCAACAGAAATTTCATATGGTGCTTTCAATATACAAGCAGTAAAAGGCCATAATAAAAAATCACTGACATTAGATGAGTTGAAAAATCGAGAATTTTCTATTCAGGATACTGAGTATATTGAAATTCAAACGAACCATGCAATGTTAGCACAATTACCAACAATAAAATTAGTAGATATGCCAGGATTTGATTCAGGTATTCAGGCGCATAATACAGCAATTGATCAATATTTACCTAAGAGTTTGGCATATATTTTGACATTTTCTGCTGAAGAACCCGTTATGAAAGAAAGTATTTCAGATTTTTTGAATGAATTAAAAATACATGATGTGCCTGTTTATGTGTGTGTGACAAAAGCTGACAAAGTAACATCATCGACACTTGAAAAAAATATTGAAGCTATTCGTGATAGCGTAACATATTCTTTAGGCCTTGCTCCTAAAAAAGTTGTACCAATTTGGGCAAAAAAGAAGTTAAATGAAAATAATGAGAAAGTGATTGATGTAAATGGTTTAAAGAGTATTTTAAAAGACATTGAAGAAAATAGCCGCTTTATTTTTGAAAAACATTTTTCTTCATTATTAAAACAACATGTAACGATAGTGGAACAATATTTACAAGAAATGTTGAGAAGTACAGAGTTAACTGTTTCAGAATTAGATGAAAAAGAAGTGAGAATCCAAAGAGATATTGAACGAGTACAAGAGAAAGTAACAGTTGAACAAAAACATTTTTCAACGCAATTAAGTAATAGTATTACAATAATTCAAGCAAAAATTAACGATGAATTACAAGCTAATAAAAATACACTTATTTCAATGCTTGCGAGTGGTCAAGATATTCAAACAAAACTTAATTTAATTGTTCGTATGGCTATCACACAAGGAATTAAAACAGAATTCGAACCAACTTTACAAAAGCATATAAGTAAACTATCAAATGCAATTCAGTTAGATATGCCGATAGATACATTTAGACCTGAACAAAATAATATAGATGAAAAAACACATGAAACACTTAAAAATATTGCTTTGAAATCAGCGCCGCTTATTTTTACCGCAATTGGAGTAGCCTTAACAGGGCCAGTAGCTGCTATGATTATAGCTTCAATTCCGATAATTGCAGATTTACTTTTCAACCAACATAAAGAAAAAGAAGCAAAGAAACAAGCAGAGAAAAAATTAGTAATGGAAATTATTCCACAAGTTTTACAAGTAGCAGATGTTCAAGTTGCAAATGAGTTGGAAAGTTATTCTGAAACTATTCATGCGATGATTCAAGAAGATTTAATAAAAAAACGTGATTTATTACAAAAAGCATTAGAGGATACACGTACACAAAAATTAAATGAGCAAGTTGAGCAACAGCAATTGATAAGTGAATGGGAGAAGGATCTTGAACAAGTAAGGGGGATTTTAAATGACGCTATCGTTACCATGTAGTGATGAGATTTTTCGGCAATTTGATTTGTTGAAAAATATTACACGTAATAATGATGTACAAACGATTAGTGTAAATTTAATAAAATTGGAAAAACTGTTGTATGAACAATTACCAGAAGAAATTAAAGATTTAGCACCTCCAAATTTCCCTGAATTATATTTTAATTTTAAAGTTGAGTATGGTAAAATGCGTGATTTTATGCTTTACGAGCCTCTTATTGGGAAACATGTTGTAGCATTAGGTGGAGGGTTTAGTAGTGGAAAATCTACATTTTTAAATACCTTACTAAACACAAAAGTTTTGCCCGCAAAAATTGATCCTTCTACTTCAGTTGCGACATATATTGTTTCTGGTGAAGAAATAAAAGTTCAAGGTATTAATGTATTTGATACGAAGATGAATTTATCTTTGGAAGATTTAAAAATGATTGCACATGGTTTTGGGCGTAGTACAGATAATGAAGGTGAAATCATTTCTGAAGAAATAACATTAGGGCATATTTTAAAAAATTTGTTTTTACAAATTCCTACACAATCTTTTGAAAATATTGCATTTTTAGATACACCCGGTTATTCAAAAGCTGATGTATCAACTCATTCAACTAAAACAGATGAAAAAATTGCACGTGCACAATTAAATACGGCGGATTATATTTTATGGTTTGTACCAGCAGATGCTGGAACGATTACTGAACAAGATATTCAGTTTATTAAAACGCTTTATACGGAAATACCACTTTGTGTCATTGTTAATAAAGCAGATAAAAAAACAGATAATGATTTGGAACTGATTGTAGAAAATATTAAACAAGTTCTAGATTTAAAAGGAATTCGCTATACGAACGTATTTACATTTTCACGTAAAAAACATCAAGAATATGATAAAACATTTATTTTATCTCAACTAGCAGAATGGGACAAAGCAGTATATGAGGAATCATTTGCCTACAATTTTAAAAAATTATTTGTTAGATGTAGAGAATATTATGAAAAACAAATTTCTATAGAAAATCGTCGATTAAATCATTTAAACCAGGCTTTGACGTTAGCGGAAAGTGAAATTCAGGACTATTTAATATCACTTGTATTAGAAAGTAAAGTACGTATTCAACTTTTAAAAGAAACGAAACAAAAATTAAAATTACTGCAAGATAATTTTTTTGTAGAATTAAAATTTGTAGCGGATCAAGTTGGTATTTGTATGCCAGAGCCAGAAGAAATTGAATTGTTAAAAGATAAGACACAAAATTTATCTCAATTATTGCAAGCGTATAAACAGAAACATAATATTAAAGAAAGCTATGATATTGAAGCGCTTTTAAGCAAAACATTTGCAAATACAGTATCAAAATTTTTTGAGCAACCAGGTCAAAAAAATTATGCGACTAGGTTAGCTGGAATATTAGAAAATGAACTTACTTTATTGCCAGAAGAAGTTAAATTTAATGATTATTTAAACCGTAACTCTGCTATTTTTAGTGTATTGAACAATAATTTAGAGATTTCAGAGGATAAGAAGGATCTTAATGTAAATTTAGAACAACTTAATCAATTCACAACGATATTAAAAAAGACTTTGGAGGATTAATATGTCTACATTACAAAGTGTGAATGACATTACCGCATTTTTTCAAAAAGAATTACCTAAACGAATAGCATTTCATCAGCATCCGCTAAAGCAAGAAACTGATTATCTAAAAGAAGTATATCTTACTATGCTAGCTGTAATTTTACAATGTGAACATACTCCTGAAACAGAGCAAATTACTTTTTTTAAGCGCTTGATTGAAGGGATAGAGAGTGAAATATCTGCAGAACAATATATGAGACAAGCGTTGGTAGTTACGGAACAACTTCCACAAGATTTTTATAATGAATTGTATAAAAATAAGTTATTTAAAAATTTTATTATAGATGCATTAGTAATGATTAATTGCAAAAAAAAAATGAATACGCAGCAGCTTTTATTTTTAGCAGATTTACTTAATATTTTTCAAATTTCAGAAGCTCAATTATGTGAGTGGAGTATGTTTGCAAAAAATATATTAATACAAAATAAAGAAGCTATTTTAAAATATGTTACAGATTATGCAGATTTCGAAAATTTGAAGTTATTTGCTTATTACAATTTAGATAGTAATTATGATTACTATCTAGATAATGGGGATGTTCAACAAATCGAACATCTTATGAATTCGGAATCGGACTGTGTTTTTTTTGAAAACTGTAATTTTACAAAAAATCTGCTGACATATACAATACATTCTAAAAAAATTGTTCATTTTAAAAATTGTCATTTTGAAGGAATTTCTATACCCTTACAATATTTAAATTTACATGCACTTATTTTTGAAGAATGTCATTTTAAAAACTTTGAACATGCAGTAATGCTTATTGATAATGTAGAACACATATTTGTTACTAAGTGTAGCATTGAAAATTTAAAAATTTCAACACAGGATACAGCGGCATTTATAAATGTATATGAAAATAGTGGGAATATTATGATGGTTAATTGTGATTTTGAAAATATTATATATGAAAATGATGGTGTTTTATTTACTGAAAATTTAATAGGTTTGTTACCTAAAAATATTAATATACATTTACAGGATAATGTATTTAGAAAGATTCCAACAATGAAGGTTTTCTCTTTGTTTTCTAAATATGATGAAAATTTTTCATCTAATAAAAACTTTTTATTCAATATAAAAAGTTCTTTAAGTAATAATATAAATACTCATAAACTTCAAGTTGATATCAAGTACAATTTGAATTTCGATAGAAAAGAATTTGTTGGAAAAGCAACACTAGATGCTTATATTAAAAAACATTTAAATTTAGGTGGAAATCAAAATATACAAATAGATAACGAAGTTATTGATGATAATGATAACCGTAATAATGATATAAAGATTATGAGAAGAGGTTAAATTTTTATGTCTATTCAACAACAATTACAAGATTTGTCTCGCCAAATTGCTGACTTAAGCATGCAGGTAGAACAATCGACTGCACAATCTAGGGAAAAGAATAGAATTGACTATACTCAATTAATGAAGACAGCGAAACAATATCAATTTACTAATCATAGGGCATCTAAATTAGATGCTTATGTTAAAGCAACATATATGCAAATATTATGTAGCTTACTACACTTGTCGGATGGAAAATTTGAAGAGCGATTAATATTAATTACTTGTATTGCAGATAGTATGGGTGATTTAGATAATATTAGACAACATATGATAAGAGCATCTACTTTAACAGAGAAAGATATTACTGATTTTATAGTTATTATGAAAGAACAACAGCTTGACGAAGCATTTGCTATAGATGCGTTGATGCTTATAGGTATTAGCATGGAAAATGGATTAGTTCAAAGTGTCACAAATTTATTAAGTTTACTAGAAATTAATGAGGAAAGTTTTATTGAAATTTGTCAGTTTGTAAATTCAATACTTACAAAGAATTATACAAGTGTTAAAGGTTTTCTTTTAGATAAACCGTATTTAAAGAAAAATAGTAAACCGTATATTCGAGCTATTTTTAAAGACATTTATATTAATGATAGTGGAACACGGGATAAAAAAATACATTCCCTAATTCAAATAATAGACAAAAAAATAACAAAAAATGTTGTTATCAAGAATGCTAAAGTGAAAATTGATGAAAATATAATAATTGGTAATTTAACAGAAATAACTCTTGAAAATTGTCAAATTTATTCGGATAAATTAGATGTGGTATTTGAAAATACCAAAATGATAAAGTTGAAAAATATTAATTTAAATACATGTAAAAAATATAAACAAATCAATATTTCAAATGTTGCTTTTGTTGAAATAGATAAGTTAAAGTTGAGCGATAAAGTAATTTATACAGATTATCCAATTGTAATAAAAGGCTGTAAAAATCTCATTCTAAAAAATAGTAAAATAGTGGATAATGTAGTGAATCCATTAAATAATAATATAAGACAAAAAAATTATAGAGGCGTAATTAATTCATCTAAACTATTAGTAGCTTCATTTATTCATTGTGAAGGAAGTACTAAAATAGAGTTAGAGAATAATCAATTTGAAAATAATAAATTAAGAACTGCAAAATTAACAACTATAATAAATTAGGAGAAATCAAATGATTATTTTTGATAAAACAACTGAGCAACAATTTGAACAACATCTTCTAGAAATTAGTCATATAACAGAACATCTTAATTTTTTGTCACAAGGGGATTTGCTAGGACTCCATAAATTAAAAAGAACTTTTCAAACAAAGGTTGATGATTTTTATCAAAAAGAACGTAAGCTAAACATAGGTATTATTGGTCAGGTTAAGGCGGGGAAATCTTCTTTTTTAAATACAATGATTTTTAATGGGGAAGATGTGTTGCCCCGTGCGTCTACTCTAAAAACGGCAACACTTACAAAAATTGAATATAGTGAAAAGAATAGTATTGAAATTTCTTATTATAGTCAAAAAGAGTGGCAAGAAATTGAAGAACGCGCTCGTGTAAATTCGGAATTAGACGAATATCGTGTAGCACGTGAGATTTTATCACTTGCGCAAAAAAATAGTATTGATATAGATACATATCTAAAAAAAGGAACTGAAATTATTACATTTTCTAATGAAAAAGATTTAATGAGGGAATTAAATGAATATGTAGGTGAAAATGGAAAGATTACAGCGCTTGTAAAGTATGTAACGCTGAAAATAAACAATGAAGCGTTAAAGGATATTTCTATAGTTGATACTCCAGGAATGAATGATCCTATTGCATCAAGGACAGATAAGACGAAGCAATTTATGGAAGTTTGTGATGTTGTATTTTTCCTAAGTCGAGGGAGCAATTTTCTGGACCAAACAGATATGCATTTGTTAACAGCTCAGTTACCTCAAAAAGGAGTTAATCGTCTTGTATTAATTTCAAGCCGTTATGATGAAGCAATGCAAGATACAATTGATGATTACGATTCATTAGAGGAAACTAATATTGAGACAAAAAAGATACTTCAGAGTAATGCACGAATTAAAATAACTCAGTATATAGAAGCTTTACGTAATCGTGGTATGAGTAATGATATAATTCAAGTTTTAGAAGAATGTAAAAACCCAATTTTCGTTTCTTCTATGGCACATAATATGAGCCAAAAAGAAGTACAAAGTTTTACTGAAGATGAAAAGTTAATCATGCGCAATTTAAATGAGCATGATGATTTGGATAAAGATATGTTGATAGATATTGGAAATATTCGTGAAATAAAACGCATTTTCGGCGAAGTAATAGCACGTAAAGAAGAAATTTTAATAGAGAAGACTGCTGCATTTCTACCATTAGCAAAAAAAGAACTTTCTCAAGAAATGAAAAATATATTAACATTTCAAAAACGCCGACTTACTTTATTAGTTGAACATGATTATGAATCACTTGAACAACAAAAAAAAGCAATTGCTAGTCAAATGCAAAATATTAAAATGGCTACGACAAGTATTTTTACAGATATATTTACGAAGCTAGAAATGTGTAAAGCAGATGGAACACAGGCACTACGCCAAGCGAGTTTAGAATATTCAAATTTGAATGAACGTAGTGGAACAGATTTAGAAGAACGTTCTCACAATGTATCAACTTCAAAATGGTACAACCCATTTTCATGGGGGACGAGTAGGAAAGAATATTATACAGTTGAAGTACGCTATAGGTATTTAGATATTTCAGACGCACTAGAAAATATAAGGAACTTTGGGAATGAATCTGTGAATACAGTTGAAGAGTATTTTCAAAAAACGCTTGATTTCCATCAGCTAAAAAATCGATTGTTAAATACGGTTATCGAAAACTTCGATCCCGGTTCAGAATATTATGATCCTAGTTACTTTAAGTTATTGACAGAGAAAACTATTCAAGCAATTGAACTTCCTATTATTCGTATTAATTTGTCAGAGTACTTAAAATCAATGGGAAATAATTTTTCTGGGGAAGTACGTAATGCAAGCTCAAAAGTAGAGTTACAGAGTAAACTTTCAAGTCATATTAGTCAATTATTTGATGAAATATTAATACAGTTTATTAATGAAATCAAAGTATTTAAAGAAAAATTGACTGCTATTGATAATAATTTTACAACACAATTATTAAAGAATATTATACACGAGTATGAAATTGTATTAGCACGATTTAATGATAAAGAAAAAGAAATTTTAGCGCTTCAAGAAGGCGTTAAAAAACTTGAAAATCTAACAGCTAAGAAAATTTTAATATAGCTACACAAAAAAACGAGTGCCGTAGCACTCGCTTTTTTATTTTGGCTCAATTGTTGCGTTTTTTTTCAGCAATGGATTTTTCCAAGCCATCGCAAGTCCTAGTCCAGCAAGGATAAAGACAGTTGCGAAGTAGTATGGATAGTTAATATCAATATCGAATAACACCCCGCCAATCACAGGACCAAACACATTGGCAAGTGATGTGAAGAATGAGTTCATCCCACCAACAAAGCCTTGGTCATTACCTGCAATACGTGATAAATACGTAGTAGCAGCCGGACGAATTAAATCAAAGCCGATAAATACCGTAAACGTCACCGCCATAATCATCCAGTAAGAGTTAACAAGTGTCATCGCAAATACGAGAACGGCAGATAACAGTAGCATAATACGAATTAAATTAATTTCGCCGAGCGCCTTCATCATTGGATCAAAGAACACTACTTGGAAAATCGCACCTAAGATGGCCCCACCGGTAATCGCAATGGCGATATCTGACGGGCTAAAGCTGAATTTATGGTCTACATATAAGCTAAAGAATGATTCGAAAGCGGCTAGACCAAATGATGAAATGAAAATAACAGCAAATGCGATGAAAAACATCGGCATTAGTAATTTACGGAAGCTACTTTTTCCTGCTGTCTCATCTTCTGTAACTGGAATAATTGGACGCTCTGGCTCACGTAGTAAAATCATTGAACCGACAGCGGCCACAAGTCCAAGGATACCTGCTGAATAGAACGGGACACGCGTGCCAATTTCTGCTAAGAAGCCGCCAATCCCCGGTCCGATAATAAAGCCTGTCGAAATTGCTGCTGACATATAGCCAAGTGCTTTTGGACGGTTATCTTCCGTTGTAATATCGGCGATAAAGGCAGTGACAGCTGGCATAATAAATGCCGCACTCAAGCCGCCTAAAATACGGGAAATAAATAACACATCAATCGTTTTCCCGAAACCGAATAATAGTTCTGACAAACCGAAAATAATTAAGCCAATGACAATCATAATCTTTCGTCCGAAACGGTCTACCGCCTTTCCGGCAAATGGGGAGAAGATTAACTGTGTTAAAGCGAACGCCGCTGTTAAATAACCAACGACCTGTCCACTAATGTTTAATTCGTTCATCAACCTTGGCAGTACAGGGATAACTAACCCAATACCGAGGAAGGCAATAAACAAATTGACTAATAAAACGCCTAACGTGATGGATACTTTTTTACTCATGTTGTTTTACCTCTACATCTTAAAGTACCTATAATGTTAAAGCCTACAGTAACTGTAAGGTCAAGCCTTAATTTTTACTTTTAGCTCCACAATGTACGTAGGAGCTTCGTTTGGCGAGAAGCTTGTCGGTAAAAACAGCTCATACACAGGTGACTGTGCTTGCCATCCGCGCGTGTTAATGGCCTGATAGAACTTTTGATAATTTGATAAATAGTGATCAAATGTATATTCAAACGCAATGCATGCATAGTGGCCCGCTGGAGAGGTAATCAGATCCATGTTCGTCTGTATATAGTCAAAAGTATGGGATGTAAGTAGTGGCATAAACAAATAATCATAGCGTAAATCCTCGATTTTTTGATAATTCTGTAGCGGATAAATACCGCCATAGCGCACATTTACAGCACTTCCACTTTGTTCTAGAGTTTCAATTACCGAATTAAAATAAATACTAGGGTCATCAGGGAAGGTGAAACCGGGTGTTTTGACAGCGAGTAGGCGCTCACCTTCATCATCCTTCTCATAAATTTCTTCATATACAGGGATTTTAATTTGCTCCTCCAACTGCTTCATCGTTTTTTGCAGTACGAGTTGCACCTCCTGCATTTTACGCAATTTTTCACTCACACGCTCTTGCTGTTCATTTAGAAATGAAAATAACTGCGCAGGCGTAAAATTTTGTGCATGTTTAATATCATTTAGCGATGTTCCAATATATTTTAATGATTTAATCAAGTCCATATTTGCTAGCTGCAGCTCGCTATAATAGCGATAATTCGTTGCAGGGTCGACATAGGCGGGCTTAAATAACCCGATTTCATCATAATAATGAAGTGTACGTACGGGTAGATGAATCATTTTAGATACTTCACCAATTGTAAAATAATTTTGCTTCATGTTGTGTCCTCACTTACGATTCAATATAGCCAAGCTTTGTCGAAATATCACTGGCTGCCTGTTTGCCAAGTGTAATAAAACGTTCAAGTTCCGCGCCTACGTAATCCTTTTCAATACCTGCAATGCTAATACCAGCGATAATATCCCCTTTATAATCTAAAATCGGGAAGGCAATGGCTGCGGTAAAGTCCTCAAGCTCTGAATAACTAATCGTGTAGCCAACATTTCGCGCTTGTGAAATGGAGTGACGCAACTCTTCAATCGTTGAAATCGTCCCTTTCGCAAATGGAATAAGCTCCACGCGCTTTAAATATTCCTCGCGCTCCTGTGCCGGTAGAAAGGATAAAATGACACGCGCACAGGCCCCCGCATAAAGTGGTGTCCGGCGACCAATCATTGTATACAGGCGCACTGGTTGAATCGATTGGATTTTTTCGATATACACTGCTTCGTCGCGGTCACGAATAATTAAATTAATCGCCTCGCCAAGCTCCTTATGTAACTTCTCCATCGCGGGCATCGCTAATTGACGGATATCCATACGTTCCGACACAAGATGACCAAAGCGTAAAAAAAGCACTCCGAGGCTATAGTGACCATTTGTATCCTTATCAAGTAAATCCATTTCTTCAAGTGTTTGCACCATACGATAAGCTGATGTTTTTGGAATGCCTGAATACTCGACAATTTCATTAAATGATAATTTAGCATGTCGAATAAATAAATTTAAAATTTCCATCGAGCGCATAACCGTTTTATTTTTACTCTGCATGTTGTAACTCCCCCTCGTGCTAGTCCTTTTATTATACCGAAAGAGGGGACGCATGACACAATGAAAAGAAGCACCCAAATAGGAGTGCTTCTGACGTACTATCGTTCACAGGCAATGCCATCCCGGTCACGGTCCAAATCTGAATTTTGACGTGTGGCCGCTTTGTAAATAGAAGCCGAAACTTTTGCGCGACTTGCTTCATAGACAACGCGACCATTCCGCTTCTTCACTTTATTTTTCGTACTTGCTGACTTTCGAACACCATAAGGATATGCTTTGTTAAATGCGGTACAATTATTATACGTGCTTTTTGCGTCGGCTGTTACTGGTGCTGCAGTTGTCGTACCAAAGAACGTCGCACTGAGCATCATAGCCGCAAATGAAAATTTCACCATTTTTTTCATTTGAATCCTTCCCATTCCTTTGCTCGTTACCCGTATTTATATACATTATTCATATTATTTAATAAGGAGGAATTAAAAAGTGGACGCATTTACACTTCATAACTATCAAATAACGGTGACAATCCCTGAAAAACCCCATCCAAAGGAAGGATTTCCTGTGTTGTATGTACTAGATGGTGCGCATAATGGTCCGGTTGTACGTGCCATTATTGATGCGCAGATGATGATGCGTAAGCTGACAAAAATTTCGCGCATGATTGTCGTGACAATCGAGCAGCCACCTGCAAAGCGCTTTTTTGATTTTACCCCACAAGCTCCGCATTACAATGTCACTAGCACATTTCCGATGCCAAAAGAAGGACCATTTGGCGGAGCAGAGGTGTTTCAACAATTTTTAGTACATGACGTAAAGCCATTTATAGCGGCACATTATCCAGCAAGCTCCCGTAGTACCTTATTCGGTCATAGCCTATCAGGTTCTTACGTGCTGTGGCATCTGCTAACAGCGCCAGAAGATTTTACGAGCTATATTGCGCTCAGTCCATCCGTTTGGTGGAATGACGAGGAATTATTGACGTACAGTACAGCACTTCTTGAAGCACATTCGCCAAAGAGCTTGTATGTTGCCGTAGGTGAGTTTGAGCGCTCCATGCATGCACCTATTGAGCGTTTACTAACACATTTATCTGCTGTGCCACACACTTTTTATATTGCACCAGAGGAAAATCATTTATCCGTTTTACCGACAGTGCTAAGTCGTGCGTTGCGATTTATTAAATAGCTCAGAAAAAATCATCGATAACCTCAGAAAGCAGCTTTTCGATACGACATATTTTTCGATAAGTGACAACTGTAAGTATATAGGCATAGTGTCGTCGTATTCATTTGCTCTTTATCAGCATTATCACAAATCATTATGATTTTTTTGGCGATTTGTAGTAAAAAGTCGTACACTATCCGAATTAAAAACACCCGTTAGAGCTACTCTAGCGGGTGTTTTTTGGCCGTTTATCGGCTTATAAGGGTTTTTTTAGCACAGAGAAATCATCCGGATCATGAAAATTTGTCAACCGTCGATTTTTTTGAATAAATGTCATTTTACTTCTGCTATAGCGGCTTTTTGTATGTCCGAAAAGGTCTTTTTTTGGTAGGAATTGTCCTTTAGGGAATCATTTTTGCCCTAAAATCGTTCTTTTTGGGAATTAAAAATAGTATTTATTTTTGATGACGTCGCGAAATAAAAGTTTAGTTGACAGATTTTGCACGATAAGTAGGATTTCGATAAAAAAACGTGCGCTAATGGTCCTGTTTTGACACATATTTTAAACTATGTCGTATCTAAAACACGCTTTCTGCACGTATGAGTGATTTCTGAAAAATCATTTCTCAAAAGCTACATTGAACATTCAAATCGATTATAATGAAACAAAGAATGGATAAAGGAAGTACATATGATGAATGAAAAACAATTTGCGATGCAAAAGGCGGCGCATCGTTTATTTAAAGAAAAAAGCTACGTAGAAACATCAATTGCGGATATTGTGAAGGAGAGTAATGTGTCGCGGGGCACATTTTACAATTATTTTGCATCGAAGGCGGCATTGCTCGTTGAGATTACGCGTTCTTTTCAGGAACATTTAAAAGAGGAGCGCACTTTACTAACAGTGCAGCATCGTGGAACGGATGAGGAATTACTGCGAGAGATCATTTATTTATGTCGTGAGAAGGAACAAAACTCACGCATTAATCAAATCGTCGCGGAGGCAGCTGGGGAGAAAGATATTGACTTGGTGCGCTATGCAGAAGATTTGCGTATCAATCGTATGCAGTGGCTTCATGTGTATGTAAAGCGGGCTTTTGGTAGCACGTATCCGAACGCGACACTTGCAGCTACACAGTTTGTCGAATCAACTTTAAATTATCATATTAGTTTTAATCGTATCGTCAATAAACCACGTACCTTACGAGAAATTGTTGATTATTGTGTGGATTTAATGATTTTTGCGTTGCCAAAACTAGAAGAAAAGCCACTTTTTTCTACAGATGATTTTTTATTTGATGACCAAATGACATGTAAGGAACGCTTTACAGAAGCGGCGGATCAGTTAATTCAATGGCTCCTAACGCATGAGGTTGATAATGCAGTGCTGCTTAAAGAATATATTGAGCTTCTCCTTAGCCACCGCGAATTACCACTTACAAATCCAGCGCTAACAGCACATATAAAAAAACAGCTAGTCGAGGCGTTAAATCCAGACTACCCAGCAATTCATAATTTTGTAAAACTCATTGGTTAAGGACAATGAGTTTTTTTGTTGACATTCAATAGTTCATAGGGGTAAACTATCAACATTAAAACAGTTCATGCATATGAACTATATAAGGAGGGCTAAAGATGGAGCGTATTGCACATGCTATTTCACTGCTTGAGCGTGTGATGATTTCAGGAAATGAACTCGTGACGAAGCAATTGAACGAAGAAAACTTCAAAGGATTATCATCAGAACAGTACGAGGTTTTGAATTATTTGAAAATCCAAGGCGATAAATATCCGAGTGAGATTGCGAAATTTCAAGGAGTCCAAAAAAGTGCGGTGTCGAATCGACTGAGTAAACTGCTCACGCAGGGGTATATAGAATATGTATCATCTCCAACAGGGGATAAGCGCTATAAGCATGTTCATCTGACAGATGCAGGAATCGCATTATTGACGCAAATTAACGAAAAATATTGTGCGTTAATTCAAGAATGGTTTGAGGACTTTGAAGAGGATGAGCAGTTGGAGAATTTTATTAGCACATTAACAATGATTCAGCAACGTATTGATGAGAAAGGGGCGAAAGCATGAAGAACTTAAAAAATATGCGGACCGTAGCGCTTATTTTTTGGATTATCGCAGTAGTAGTAGCAGTTGTTGCATTACCAGATTTACAAAAGCTTGGACAGGAAAAAGGCCAAGTTGCATTACCGGCTGATTTTGAAAGTGAAAAAGCAGCAGCCATTTTAAATGATATGAATAACAACGGCAAGTCCACGTATGATTTTGCGATTGTCTTCAATGATGAAAAGGGAATCTCAAAGGCAGATAAGAAGAAAATGAATGAGGTTCTACAATATTTTGAGGATAATAAAAAGAAATATGGTATTACGGATACGCTGTTTTATAACGATAGTAAGCAAACAGAGGAACAGCTTGTTAGTAAGGATAAGACGACAATTATTAATCAGCTGTCAATTAAAAAAGAGTTAGAAAGTGCTACGGAGGTAGCTGATAAATTAAATGCGAAGCTAAAGGATTTACCGATGAAGACATACATTACAGGTAGTGATGTTGTCATGGATGACTTTGCGCAAACATCTCAAGAAGGGGTACAAAAAACGGAGATTGTGGCGATTATTTTCATTATCATTATTTTGATTATCGTTTTCCGCTCACCTGTTGTACCGTTTGTGTCTCTGTTATCTGTAGGGGTTTCTTATATTGTGTCACTTAGCATTATTGCACAGCTTGTTGACGCATATAACTTCCCCTTCTCAAACTTTACACAAGTCTTTCTTGTCGTTATCCTGTTCGGGATAGGAACCGATTATAATATTTTATTATTCACGCGGTTCCGCGAAGAGCTTGTGGCGAAGGGGCATGTGCTACATGCTATTAAAGAAACGTATCGCACAGCAGGGCGCACCGTACTTTATAGCGGCATTGCCGTATTATTCGGCTTAGTGGCGTTATTCTTTGCGGAATTTAGCTTCTACCGTGCAACGGGGGGTGTTGCAATTGGCGTGCTTGTGCTCTTATTGGTGCTGTTTACATTAAATCCATTCTTCATGGGGCTACTTGGTATGAAACTTTTCTGGCCAGTGAAAAATGTGAAGTCTCATGCAGATAATAAGCTGTGGGGCTTCCTTGCATCCCAATCATTTGCGCGCCCATTTGTGGCATTAGCCATTGTAGCCATTATTGCGGTGCCATCGATTTTAATGTATTCAGGAAAGCTGAACTTTAATGATTTAACGGAAATTAGTGATAAGTATGAATCGAAGCAGGCGATTAACCTCATCTCAGATAAATTCCCTGCTGGGATGAGTTCACCAACGACATTAGTCATTAAAAGTGATGAAAAATTAACGTCAGCAGAGGCGCTACAAGAAATTGATCGCCTGACTGCGCGATTAAAAGAAGTAGATGGTGTTGATAAAGTATATAGTGTCACACGTCCAGAAGCGAAAAAAATCAAGGAGCTGTATTTAGGTGATCAGCTTGATACGGTGACAGATAGCTTAGATGAAATGGAAAAAGGTACGAATAAAGTTCGGATAGGTTTAGAGGATGCGGCAAGCCAATCGGCGGCTGCTACCGAGCAAACCGCAGCAATGCTTCCTCCACAAGCTGCTCAGCAAATGGCTACTCAGGCAGAAGCGCAGGCACAAGGCTTAAAGCAAGCAACAGGTGGCTTAAAGCAAGTGGAAGATGGCCTAAAGCAAACGCAGGATTATACGAGTGAAGCGGCAAAAGGCAATGCGAATGTCTTAAATGTGCCAGATGATGTGCTGACAGGTAAGGACTTTAAACAAAGCTTAGATACGTATATGAATGATGACCAAAATACGACAACGATGCGGATTATTTTAAAGGAAAATCCATATACCGCAGAAGCAATGGATGTAATGAAGGAAACGCAAAGTGTCGTGCATTCATTCGTTGAAGGCTCCTCTACATTACATGATACAGACGCTTATCTAGGTGGTAAAACGATGTCAAACGTCGATTTACAACAAATGTCGGATAGTGATTTTAAACGCAGCATTATCATTATCTTAATCGGTATTTCACTGATGTTACTGTTCATTACGCGTTCACTTGCACAGACGGCTACGATTTTAGTCGCACTTGTTGTCGCAAGCTTCGCAAGTCTAGGTATTACCGAATGGATTGCTGCAACCTTCTTAGGACAGGAAACACTGAGCTGGAACGTACCATTCTTCACGTATATTATGCTCATCACACTCGGCGTCGATTATTCCATCTTCCTAATGATGCGCTATCGTGAAGGTGAGAATTTAGGACTTGAAATGATTGTAGAAGCTTGTAAGAAAATGGGGGGCGTCATTTTATCAGCCGCTGTTATTTTAGGTGGTACATTCGCCGCACTCATTCCATCAGGTATTAATACATTAATTCAAGTGGCCGTAGCCGTTATGATCGGGCTTGTGTTCCTAGCCGTGCTACTCATGCCGGTGTTTATCCCAAGTACCTTTGGCTTATCGAAGAAAATGAATGAACCGAAGAAAAAAGCATAATGAAAAAAGAGCTTAGCAAATGCTAGGCTCTTTTTTTGAGCAATACTATGTGCAAATGTCATTTTTGCTCGTCATAATGATCGAAATAGTTCCCTTTATCGATGATTTCCTGTGTGCTTAAGCTTGTCCATTTCTCGATGGAAGTACTCGGAGCGTTTGCTAAATACGATTCAATCATTTTATACCCTTCGCTATAGCCATAAAGAAACGGTAACTCATTGCCACCTCGTAGAATTTCGAGTGAACGAGTTGAATTGATTGTGTCCAAATCCTTTTCAATTTCAGCCCAAAAATTCTTATCGTATGTAGGGTCTACAGGGGTAGATTCTAATGTAGGATAGACCATTTTTTCAAACATTACTGCTTTTCCTTCAAAAATCAAATTGTCTAAAACCGTATTTGTATCATAATGAAGTCCTTTTTCCGCATACATACTATGATGATATTCATGCGCTATCGTCGTTTTTAAAAAATCCGCATCAATTAATAAATCATTATAAGGGATGATGATTTTTCCAGCGCCAACCGTGTAGGGAGATGCATTAATATCAATACTAGGGAAGATACACACGGTTACACCTTTTTTAGTCGGTAATAAGGCTGCAGACTTTTCTAATGCCTCTTGGATTTCCTCGTTTAGCTGTGTTTGATTGGTTGCAAGAAAATCATTGATTATCTTTAGTTCCGTTAACCTTGTAGGTGCGTCATAGAGTGTAGCATCTGCCATATAAATGTATTCACCTTTTTTAAAGCACTCGTCATAAATTGGTTGAATAACCGTTTCTTGATACAAGTCTGATGATGCTTCACTTGGATTTTTTTGCGCCTGTTCGATGTAGTTTTTAAATAATGCGGCCGTGTGAATGATTTGGAAATTTTGCTTATCTTGTTCAAAGGAATAAATGTCCTCTGTAGGTGCAGCCTGCTGACAGGAGCTCAGCAAAGCCAGTACACAAATTACTAGAAAAAGAATGCCTGATTTCAACTGCTTTCCACCTTTGCTGTGAATAGTCTTTTATTTAATTGTAACAAATTATGGAAAAAATATGTGCTGTTTCTTTTATTTTTATCCGGTAAAATTGGCGATAAATCAGCTGTTAAACGATTGCGAGGTCTTAAAAAAAGCGTTATGACAAGTACTTCATTGTCATAACACTTGTATATTTGTAAAAACGAATACTTATTTACATGAAAACAAATTATCGCTTTACTTTTTCTAAATTCGCAACGGTTCCACCGTCAACACGTAAGTCAATTCCTGAAATATAGGATGCATCATCGCTTAATAGGAATGCAACAGCTGTGGCGATTTCACTTGCTTCACCTTCACGTTGTAGCAGTGTTAGCTCAAGCATCGTTTGCATTTCTTTTTGCTGTGACGCTTCCTGGCGACCCATTGGTGTATTGATTGTGCGTGGAGACCTACGAATTTCTGCAAATTGTGGGTAAGTTAATGAAAACTGGGCCGAGCGTGTGGATGCACGAATTGAGGGGATGGAATGAGAGGAAATTGCGCAAAAGCGTAATTTCCTCTTTTTTGTGTACACTAGCTACAAAGGATGTGAGGCATATGTTAAATCGTTTGAAAAAAGGGGATAAAATTGGTATCTTTTCACCGTCCTCCCCAGCATCAGTTACCGCAAAAAAACGCTATGACCGCGCGAAGGCCTATTTAGAGAACAAAGGTTTTATCATTGTCGAGGGTGAGTTGACCGGGAAAAGTGAGATTTACCGTGCAGGAACACCTAAGGAACGTGCAGCAGAATTGAATGCGCTTCTTCGCGACCCGTCGATTAAAATGATTATGTCGATGATTGGAGGCACGAACTCGAACAGTATGCTGCCCTATCTTGATTATGCACAATTTGCGCGCACACCAAAGCTCGTCGTCGGCTACTCTGATACTACGGCGATTTTACTCGCGCTATATGCTAAAACGGGAATTTCGACCTTTTATGGCCCGGCGCTTGTGCCATCTTTTGGTGAATTTCCGCCACTTGTCGATGACACCTATACGTATTTTGAACAGTATTTTTGCGATGCACAGGTCCCCTATACACCGAACATGCCTGCTATGTGGTCGGATGAAGCGGTCAATTGGCTTGACTACGAACGCCCGAAAAAGCTATTTAAAAATGAATGGCATAGCATAGGCACAGGCAGAGTCGAAGGGCGTCTAATCGGAGGCAATAACAATGCGATGTATGGCTTTATTGGGACCCCTTATTTCCCGGAAATCCGTACCGGTGATATTTTATTGATCGAGGATACGATGAAATCACCAGACGTCGTTGAGAAAAATATGGCGATGCTCAAGCTCCATGGTGTCTTTCATAAAGTGAGTGCCATCTTACTTGGGAAGCATGAGGGTTATGATGATCATGGCACAGGAAAACAGCCACTAGACATTCTCCTAGAACAGCTAGACGGCGCAGCTATACCGATTTTATCAGGTATTGATTGCTGTCATACTCATCCCATGCTGCCACTCGCCATCGGGAAAAAGATTCGAGTAGACTTTGAACATAAAACAATTACAAGCATTGAAGATTGGTTTGTTAATAAGTAAAAAAATATACATGTTTACAAAAAATAAAAGGAATCGCAGCTATTGCGATTCCTTGTTTATTTAGCGTTTTTTAGCACTTGTTACTTTATAATACGTCACTTGCTTACCTTTTTTCTTAATCGTGATTAAAACAATCCCATGATTTTTCGCAATAAACGTATAGCCACCATCTTGGTTTTTAATGCGGATCACATTTTTATATGTTTTGTTGCCAACCTTTTTCGTCGTATTTACTGATTTCACTTCGTAACGATAGCTGTAGGCATTGCCCTCTAAATCATATTCTTTCAGCTTATACGTTTTTCCGCTTGTCATTGGAAATTTATATGCGGGCGTTAAATAGACATCTGAATACGCTACACCGAGCGAAAGATATTTATCATTATAGAGATGGGTGTAGCCACGATAATTTGTTGTTGTACATTGACGCAGGGAAGCAGGGCCACTACATTTGAGATTTGACAATCGTTTTGGTGTACCTTCTAAATCGTACGTACTGTAGCTATAACCTTTACTTGGCACATAATTGGAACCAGCAGAAACGGTTGCCGCGGAACTTGTCATCGGTGCGATGGCTAAGGACAGAGTAGTGACGGCAGTGATGAACCATTTTTTCATACAAACACCCCTTTTTTGTATTTTATTGACTGTACCACATCTATTTCATGAATGAAATAGGCTATAATTAGGATAATCATAAGGGGGATTTTACGATGCTAAAACCACTGAAGCACCAACAATTTAATCACGAACAACAACCAAATAGCGATTACCACGAGCACGAATTAATCGACGTTCAGTTTACGAATACGAATTTAACAGAAAGCTATTTTAATGATAGTCAGCTTACAGATGTGTCATTTGAGGGCACTGATGTATCCAATACCGATTTTACAGGCGCTACATTCGACCAGGTTTCCTTTAAAGATGCGCTGTTGACGAATACGAATTTCCATCTTGCGGAGTTTCATCATGTATCATTTGTCGGTGCCACACTCACGAATACAAAATTTAATCAGGCTGTTTTCCGCCAGTGTACTTTTTTGAATGACCAGGGAGAGAGCGTAGATTTAAGCAGCTGTGATTTTACCGAAGCGGATTTTGCCTTTGAGGATATGAGCCATATACATTTTGGTCAGGCAAAGCTACAAAATTTAAACGGCGAGGGTACACAATTTACCCATGCGAATTTAGCGGGAGCTAATTTAAAAAATGCAGACCTACTCGGCGCAAATCTTGTCGGTGCTGATTTAACAGATGCAGATCTCACTGGCGCCTTCACAAAAAATGCGGTGTTTACTAAAGAAAATGCATCTGAAGCTAAACCTACCAAACCCACTCCAAAGAAATCCATAAAAGGCTTTATCTTTACGATGCTATTTATTATTGTAATTGCCCTGTTAATTTGGGAGTTTGTGAAATAGATGGGCTACATCAAGGATTTACGTAAAAAAATAGGCACCGCACCCATCATAATGGTCGGTGCCTGTGTGCTGATTTTCAACGAACAACGCCAGCTCCTTCTACAAAAACGAATTGATAATCATTGCTGGGGACTTGCAGGAGGCTCGATGGAACTTGGCGAAACCCTCGAACAAGTCGCTACACGCGAAATGCTAGAGGAAACTGGACTCACACCACATGAACTAAAGCTATTTAACACATTTTCTGGACCCGAACTTTATTATAAATATCCACATGGCGATGAAGTTTACAACGTCGTCACTGCCTTTGTTTGTACTGACTATCATGGAACCCTCGCATTTGATGAAGTAGAAGCAAGTGCCATTCAATTTTTTGATTTAGATAAGCTGCCAGAGGAAATTAGCCCACCAGATCAAGTTGTGTTGGATGCGTATGTGCGGGGAATGAATGGTGGGGATTAAAGCTGGATTGGGTTGGAGAGGTTGTTTGGTAGAGAAGCGGTATTTGGCGAGGGGATCGACTCCCGCCGTCTCCATACATGAATTTCATAGAGATTCAATGAGTGTCAAAATCCTTGATAGATAAGGATTTTGGCACTTTTTTAATTTCATTGGGTTTCAATGAATATCAAACGAACGTAGCTAAAGACGTAGCTGCTACGTGTGAATAGATGGTAATCTAATTTTTTTAAATCCGTTTAACCAATTTCCCCGTGCTCCTGGGTGATATGTATTAAAAATAGAACCTTCAAAATCTTTGGCTTCTGACAAAGATTTAGTTACTTCATTTTTTAGTTTATCTGTACAGGCATTTATTATAATATCTCTTGAATATAATGTGTTTATTTGATCAATGAATTTTTTTCTGTAATCTGTATTTCTCCATATACCTTTCCAAACATTATTTCGTAAATTGAGGTACTGGTCTGCAAGATTTTCACCATGAATAGTGCCTAAAGATGTTTGAAGTGGAATTGGATTTACTAATGCAATTTCAATAACTTCATTTTGTTTGAATTGCACATGGCTGTTTATATTTTTAAGTAAACTTTCAATGTTTGAATTTATTTTTGTTCCTGTATCAGCTTGTGCAGGAGAAATAGGTTGCATATCAGATGTATATTCATCAACATGTGGTGATTCTAAAACAATAACTATTTTCCTATGATTATGATTATTAAAATATAAAAATTCTTCATTGTAATTTGAATTAGGATGAATTTTTTTAGACATAGTAAGAGAGCAGAATTTACTGTTACTATATTTGAATTTATATCTAATTACATTAGGAATTGCTGTCCAAAAATAATGATTAATAATTATATCTTGGTTATTTTTGGTGATGAAATTAACTGGTGTTGTGGATGAAGATAAGCTATTTAATACAGAATCATCAGTACATTGTATTTCAATTAAATTAGGTTCATTAGGTAGTTGTAAAAAGAGAGTCATTAAATTCTCCAATTCTTTTAAAGTTATTTTTAAATACTTAAATACTCTTCAAACTTCTGAATAGCACTTTCTTTTGCTTTAGTAGAAACGTGAGCATAGATGTTCATTGTCGTTTGAATATCGCTATGTCCTAAACGATCTTGTACCTCTTTAATTTTTGCTCCAGCTTCAAATAGTAGGGAACAATGTGTATGACGTAATCCATGTGTTGTGATTGGTTTGAGATTGTATTTCTTTTGAACTTGTACAATCCATTTACGTGTTTTTGTTGGTTGTAAAAATTCATTATGTTCATTACTGAAGACTAATTGATTAGGTGATTTTGTGTTAAAACCTAATTTGAAATAGTCTTCTTTTTGTTGTTTACGCCATTCTTTCAAGATTTCCATAGTGCGTGAATCCATTGTAATCGTACGTGCAAAGCCTGTTTTTGTGGATTTTACATATAGTTGATTATCTTTGCCACGTGAGATAGCTTTACTAATAACGATTTTGTTATGTGTGAAGTCTAAGTCTTTCCATGTAAGTGCTAATGCTTCACCTTTACGCATACCGCTATAAGCTAGAAGACGGAACAGTGTATAGGCTTTTACATTTTTCTCTTTTTCAAAACAACATAAAAACTCGATTAACTCTTCACGTGTATAAAAGTTTTCTTCCGCTTCTTCCATACTCGCTTGTTTCTTCTTTAAAGCGACAGGCATATCTACATAATCAAATGGATTTGATTGAATATAACCCCGCTTAACTGCAAAATTCATTACTTTCGCAGCGTATGATTTCACTTTTTGGAAGTGTTTCAGTTTATCTGCCCATTCATCTAAGTGCTTTTGGCAAACGTCAATTGTAATCTTTTCAATTTTGTAATCACTCATAGATTTTAAAATATGATTTCTAAAAATACCTGTTGTTTTTACAAAGGTACTTTCTTCCACTGTTTTTTCATATTGTTTTACCCAAAGGTTATAAACGTCTAAATATGTCTCCGCTACTTGTTTAAAAAATGTACCTTTTTCAATTTGTAGTTTAATCCGAGCTAATTCTAGTTTTGCTTCTTTTTGTGTTTTGAAGTTTGAACGTCTCGTGCGTTTTTGTTTTCCTGTAAGTGGATCAATACCTACATAAATTTGGAAGCGGTAACGTTTTTCACCGCTCTTTAACTTATATTTTTCAATTGGTGTTGTATTTTTTGACATGATAAATCTCCTTCTATTTTGCGTTGTAAGAGCAATAAAAAGAAGAGAAATCACCTTCAATATCCATTATACCCCAGTAGATACCAAAGACAATTCCTCTTTTATTTAATAGCTATGATTTTCTAAAAATGTATCAATTTCTTTTCGAGATACACGCTTGATTCCTTCTACTTCTGCGACACGTAATCCCATTTCACGAAATTTAATAAAGGTGTTATATGATACGCCAGCGTATTTGGCTCCTTCTTTAAGAGATAGCCATTCTTTTGAGTAATTCGCTTGTGATGTGACAATCATTTTTTTGATTTCTTCTAAAAAATCGTTATTCATCGTGTGTACCTTCTTTTAATTCAGAAGCCTTGTAAGTTGTTACAGGATATTTAATGCCGTCTGTTACACGCCATTGTGCTTTTGTTTTGCCTCTACTACCGCCTAACTTGCTAGGGGTACTTAAAGTTTGAAAGTCTTCTTTGTTGATTGTTAAGTTCTTGAAAAACTCCTCTGTATTTTCAAATCGTTCTACTAAAGTATTTAAATTGCATCTATTTTGTTTTTTCATTTTTGTTTCCTCCAAATATTTTTTACAAAATAGTTATATACATTGAAAAAAATCTGACAAACAAAAATAGAAAATAAATAAAAAAATTTTTTAGGGAGTTGTTTTGTCAAAAAATAATCTACCTATATAACTATTGAGACATGACAAATTCAGCAAGATATACATTAGTAATAAAATGTGTTTTTTGTCATGAGTAATACGAAAGGGTAAAACAAAATGAAAAATTATGTATCGGAAACATTTACAAAAGAATTATTAGATGGAATGAATAAAGAGAATATATATTTAGTAGGATCGGAATGTGGGAGCGGAAAGACAACGGCGATAATGACAAAATTAATTCCTTATGCTAAAGAGCAGAATAAAAAAGTGTTGTTTTTGTGTAATCGGAAAACTTTAAAAAAGCAGTTAGACCATAAATATAAATGGACTACTAAATATGATGAAATGATTGAAAAGAATTTAAACTTAACCTTAAAAATGTATCAAAGCATTAATGAAATTATGGAAATGAATTTAGTAGATGAAATTATCGGAATGGATTTTGACTATATTGTGATTGATGAAGCACATTTAATATATGATGCGAGTGATTATGATTTTAAAGCACATCGTTTTATTCAATTTATAAATGAATGGACTCCTAAAAGTACAATAATTGCTTTGAGCGGTACACCTGACAGCTTTTTGAAATTAGAAAATTATTTTACACGTAGCATTAAACAAATAAGATATATAAATAAGGAAAATAATAAAATAAGAAGGGTATTACTAACAACGGATAAGAAAGAGTTTAAAGAGACTATTCTAAACTACTTAGATAACCAATATAAAACGTTAAGTTTAGTATCTTATGCAGAAATGTTGAAAATAGCTAAATTATCATTTGCGAACAAAGACATGGCTACTTTACTTTCTGAAGCACATGAAGAAGTAGAGAAGTATATGGACGATAAAGATCAGTACGTGCTGCAAAAAATTATTGAGGAAGAAGAAATGATATGTGATGTAATCGTAGCTACTAAATTTTTGGACGTAGGAGTAAACATAGAGACACATCAGAACTTTTTAGTTGCCTATTACTGTAATGAGATGATTAACACAATTGAACAGTTCAGAAGCCGACTAAGATTTGAAGAAAATTCTTCTTATCATTTGGATTTGCTTTTTAAAGTCATGACGAAACAATCTTCTACTAACAAAATTAAAAAGATAAAGATGTATTTACAGCGATATGATGAACTCTATAAAGCATATGGAACTTTTGAAGAAATACTGAAACATAATCCTAAACAAAAATTTAAAGTAGGGTTCGGTGCAGAACCTGAAGATTATGAACAATATAATCAGATAACTAGACAATTAAAGTTGGATCAATTGAGTTTTTATGAAAAATTGTCTAATTCTGATAATTTGTTGGAAACATATAAAGAGGTTTTACAAGAAATGTATCCTCATGTTGAGATTGTTACACTACAAGATTTGAAGGTTAAAAAATATTTAGATAATCTGATGTATGGCAAGGAAGAAATCCTCTTTAAAAATGATGAAGCAAAACAAAAATTTAGAGAAGATATGCGTGAATTAAATATCGTTACAGTGCATAAAAAAAATTTACCATCTTTAACAACGATATGTGATGGAATCAAATCATTAGGATATGTGTTAGAAGATAAACGTGTATATGTGGGAGGAGAAACGAAGTATAAAAGATGTTGGAAATTAACGAAGAGCTGCTAATGCAGTTCTTTTTTTATTAAAATGAGAATTTCATTTAGAATGTTATGATAAAATAAATCATATATGTAAAATAAAGGAGAATTAAAAATGGAGTTATATATTTTTTTTAAATCAAAAGAAATGTCCCCCACCGATAATTTAATCGATATAGACTATTTTAGATACCCTAATATAGACCACAACTTAGCTCTTTCAATGAAAAGCGGATTAGAAAAAATTAATGAAAAATTAGATTTTAGTGATGCTACGGAATACAATCCTTTATCAATAGAAAGAGAAAAAAAAATAGAGAAAATATCATTAGAAGAACAAAAAGAAAACTCTGAATATTTTGTTATGATAACGAAGATTATTTTAGAAAATGAATTAGTATCGCATGTTGCGAGTGATAATGAAAAAACATATAGATTTAGAAATGTACGTACTTTTAATAATGCACAATATCCAATATTTTTCTATGTAATAAAATTAGAAGGAAAAGTTTACTTTAAAAAATCAAGTGATAGTATTTTAATGATGGAAAATAGAAAAAAAATAATTTTAAAAAGAGATACCGCTGAAAAAGTAGATATGGAAGATTTTATGTCAATTGATATGAATTATGATTTTTTAATCGATAGTAACACAATTTATATAAAAAATGGACATGGATTTGAACAGATATTACGTTATGATGATGTTTTAAAAACTCATAAAAATATTATTATTGATAAAATTGAAACCGCAAATGTAATTGAGAATTTTACTGCATTCAAAGATGCATGTAACAATGCTAAATACTATAGAGCCTTTAAAAAAATCCCACAAGATTTAGATTTTAAAGCAGCGTTCTTAAATGAAGATTTTTTAGGTTTTTTAGAAGGCTTAGAAATAAAAACTAATGGGAATATAAAATGGAATAGTGAGATTAATAAAGTAGAATTAGTGGATATACATATTAAAACAGTATTACATATGTTTAATGGTTTAATAGGAAAAGACATATATGGAGAATTTGTAATGTTTAACGAACGTTTTTCTATACCTAATTAACTTTGAGAGAAGGAGAAATATGATTAAGTCAATTATGCACAAACCATTATTTTTTTCGGATTTTCTAACTTTTTTAAGTTTAAATAATGCTTTCTTCTTTTTTTCTTTCATCGCTCTTATTATAACAATATCATATTTAACACCAAAAGAGTTTTCTGTAAAAATTCTCTGGATATATTGTTCCTTATTCCCATCATTTTTATTAATAATAATTAGATTTTTTAATCTAAAAATATTAGATAAAAAACAAGATGAATATTTTACATTATATTTTTGGGATTTTATTATTAGTGGAGTGGCTATCATTTTTTTATTGGTACCATTAATTATTCAACACTGTATTTTTAAAATTGATTCATCTGAAAAAACCGAAAATTCTCAGGAGTATGATATTTTAGAAGTTAAAGATGTAGGAATAAGTTCTATAAAAATAATGGAGTATTTTGTGATTTTAATTCTACCTTTTATAACTATTGGTTTTACTGTAAAAGACATGATTACAATGATTTATGTATTATTTATTTTGATAGTAATATTCTATAGGCTAAAAATCTACTATTTTAATCTACCTATTATGTTCTTTTATGACATTAATGAAGTGAAACTATCAGACGGCGAAATATATTATTTAATATCAAAAAATCAGGAAATTGATGTGAGTAAAAAAAGAGATATTATTATTGTTTCAGATATTCTAAAAATCGCCCGACTGAAAAAATAAGTTTCACCGTAGATTCTAGTTTTGGGAGATTTAATATAACTTTTTATACCCCTACTATCTAGTAAAAGTAAGGGGTTTTTTTATGAGATTGGGGGGATAATTTGAGGGTGGCTAAAAAAATTAATTATATAATGTCTTTAATATTTATTGCATTTGATATTTTTTTAATTTTAATTTTAAAAAAAGAAAATGGAATAGCTATGAATATATTTTTAGGTTTTTTAATTTATGGTACTACATTAATTTTAATTACTTTTTTAGGTGTAAAGTTCTCGGGGAAAATAGAAAAAGTCGTCTGGATGCCCATTCTTATATTTATATATATACAGAAATATATAAACGCTCCATTTATAACAATAATCTTTTTTATCATAACTTTTTTCTTTCCAATCGTATTTCTTATTTATATTAATTCAGAAATAATTCCGATAAGTAATATTGAAGCATGGCTTTATTTGATAGGTATTTTAGTTTGTACGTTATTCGCTTATAAAAGTGATAAAGTATTGAAATGGAGCATAAGATATACAAAGGCTACTAAAGTAGTGAATAAATTTGAAAAATATATGACAACGAATTATACAAGAATTTTCGTCTATATTTTATTAATAGTTATTTATGTTTGGTACAATACTTTATATTTTATAAATACTAATAAAGTATCTAATGAATTAAGTGTAATAAAGGAAGTCTTAGTTACATTTGTTTCAATAGATACTTTAATTCAAATTATTATAAATAGGAAAAAACAAGTTTAATCGCTCTTACAACGCATATTTTTAATGTATCGTAGCTAAAGTCGTAGCTGACGAATTGTTATTGCATTAATTACCGCTCCTAAATGTTGATATAACAACATTCCTATAAGAAGCGGGTTCGACTCCCGCCGTCTCCAATCAACAAAGATCGAAGTCTTTTATAATTTCTTCTTTAGATCTCTTACTATATTTTTGAATATAGCAATAAGCTTAGCCTTTTCGATGATTGATTTAAAATGATTTACTATTTTCGCTTCGAAAAAAGTGTTTTTGATTTCATTGGAATGATATATTTCAAGAAATGCATGATAACTTTAATTAGCAATAATATCTTCTAAATGAATAAAAATTGTTTCCCAATTCTTTTTCCAAATCGAAAACTTAGAATTTTTAATTTTAATGTATTGTTGCTCATGACTGATTTGTTCTATAAAGCTTCTTACTTTTCTTTTTTTCATAATTAATTCAATATATTTGTAGGAATGAGCTTGAGGCATAATATTTGTTAGGTATTCTGTATAGCGTTGCTTTCGATAAGGTGTTTTTTTCAACCATGGCTTAGATGATTTATTCGCAGGAATCGTAAAGCCAACGCCTGCATTTCAGGCTATGCCATTTTTAGCGATTTATGAAAAACGTATGCAACAGAAGCAGTGGCAGCTTATCTGGCCTCTACTAACAATAGCATTAAAAAACCTCTACTTTTTGGAAAAGTAGGGGTTTTATTGTGTGAAAAGAATGTATTTAACTTATAAAATAACATTTATAGAAAATAAAAGTAATCTTTATGATGTTAATAAATCCCTTTATTAACCATTTAAGGGTGATGCAAGATGGAATTTTTTTAACTTTATGTTTTAAGCGCCCAAAACATGGCAAGTAATTAATTAAGTTCGACATTTTGAAAAAACAACAAAGGAGGTAACACACAATGGCATTTCTATGGTATATCATTATCGGCGGTATTTTAGGTTGGTTAGCAGGTCTTATTTTAGGTAAAGATGTTCCCGGTGGTGTAATTGGTAATATCATTGCAGGTATTATTGGTGCTTGGATCGGTGGCATGCTCCTTGGTAGCTGGGGTCCAAAAGTTAGTGATTTCTACATCCTGCCAACTTTACTAGGTACAATCATTTTAATCTTAGTTGTAAGCTTCATCATGAAAGCGATGCGTAAAGCAAATTAATCGACGAGGAGAGGCGAGAAAATGAAACGTTTTTTTAGTTTTCTGTTAGGGCTCTTTCTTCTCATCCTAATTGGTACATTTACATTTCTATATGTAGATGATTCTCGTTTGACTGATTATCAAGAGCAACTTGTTTCTTATTCTTGGTTTGAGCCAACGCTGTACATCATGGCGGCGGTTGGTATCGTTTTAGCTCTTGCTTTTCTTATTTATTCATTCACACCTTCTCATAAAAAACGCGGTTTATATTTGTCGTATAATGACGGTGAGATTTATATGAATAAACGCTCAATTGAAAAGGTTGTGCTACGTACGCTTGATAAGTACGAGGCGGTACGTCAGCCAAGTGTATCAATCAAAATGTATCAAAAAAAGCAAAAATCTTACATGGATATTGCCACAGAATTTTTTGTGGGGCCGACGGGAAATGTTCAGTCGTTGCTTGAGCGCATTAAAGAAGACATTAAGGAACAAACAGAGCATTTTTCTGAAGTACCAGTAAGAGAAGTAAAGGTAAATGTAGTCGATCAAAAGGCACTGAATAAGCGCGTAATTTAACGAGGAGGGGTTCCATTGCAAAATAATTCAACAGTCGATTGGCTTCGTGAATATAAATGGCGCATTCTTTTCGTACTAGCAATGCTTGTAGTAGGTGTGCTATTTCTCACGATTGGCTTTTGGAAGACAATCTTACTCATTGTACTATGCGGTATTGGATTACTAATTGGTTTTGCGAAAGATAAGACCGAACAGTTTTTCCACTTTATTGATAAAATTAGAAGATAGGAGCCGGGTAAAATGGTAAACAATCATAATACAAATTTAGAAAAACAATACAATGATCAAACAGGTGTAAATAGTAAAGAGCAGGACAATACACCGAAATTTGAAAACTCACTGTCATTTGACGATTCTGTAATTGAAAAAATTTCAGGTATCGCTGCACGTGAGGTAAAAGGTATTTTAGACATGAAGGGCGGCTTTACTTCTCGCTTCGGTAACGACAGTGTGACAAAAGGCGTTTCTGTAGATGTCGGCGAAAAACAAGCCATTGTTGATCTAAAAGTTATTTTAGAGTATGGCCAAAGTGCTCCGGCAATCTTCGATAAAGTAACACGCCTCGTAACTGAGCAAGTTCGTCATATGACAGGTTTAGATGTTGTAGAAGTGAACATGCACGTTAGTGACGTTATGAGTGAGAAAGAATATTTACAACAAAAAACAAAAGATACATCAAACTCAGAGTTACAATAAAGAAAAAGGCGCCGCTCATGCGGGGCCTTTTTTTATGTGAGAAAGAAAAAACACGCGCTATGCATAGGCGTGTTTTCATCGATTAATCATGTTTTGTTAAATCCACATTTAATAATTCATCTTTTGTGGGAGCATTTTTTAAATCTTGCTTCAGCTCAAGACGCATTTTATCTGTCTCTAATTGATAATTTTTATACTTTAATTCTTCAAGCTTAATTTGCTCGCGCATCATTTCAATTTCCATTTTTTGTGTGCGCTCTCTGCTTTTAATGATTTTTTCAATAATCCCACCTGTAACAGAAATCGCAACAATCAACACAATCGCTAACCAAAACATACAGATACCTCCTTATTTGTGAAGTCTTCTATTTAAGTATACGGATAATACAGCAAATAGTTTCTGTTTTTCAGAAAATACGGATAAATCGCTTATTTTGTGAAGTAGAATAGTTAAAAAGTATGTGAATTTATGTCTTTGAAGTATGGGAACCCGCGTCTTTTCGGCATGAAATGCTATAATAAAGACAATGAATTGATAGATGGAAGGGCGTGAAAAAATGAATACAACAAAACGTCATATTGTATTTGTTTGTGATGTAGGGATGGCGTTAAGTGCAATGGGAGCGGCTGTTTTCCGCAAAAAACTACAGCAGGCCCATATCCAAGCGACTGTTACGCACTGCGCACTAAGGGATTTACCTACGAATGTGGAGGTTGTTGTGACACAGCAGCCTTTTGTGGAACGCGTCAAACAGCAGGCCCCGACAGCACAGATTGTTGTTGTTGAGCAATTTTTAACAAGTCCAGCATATGATGAGCTGATAGGAGCATGGAGGTAGGGGAAGTATGTATTTATCAGCGAGGGAACGCTTAGTACTAGATGCATTATTGAAGCAACCACTAAACGTTCAGCAGTTAGCGGAGCAGCTCCATGTGAGTCGCCGGACAATTCAACGAGATTTAGAGCGCCTACATACCGTCGTAGAACAAAGTGATTTGATACTTAGTAAAAAAACGGGCATAGGGATTTCGATTTTAGGAGAGGAATCTCAAAAGCAAGCGCTTCGTGATATGTTAAATGATTTGGATATTTTAGAGGTGACAGCGGAGGAGCGTCGAGCCTTTTTAAAAGCATCTCTTCTTCGTGCAAATGGGGCGCTAAAGCTTTCATCACTTGCGAGTGAGCTCGATGTCTCCGTTGTGACGATGAGTAATGATTTAACCGAATTGACGTCGTGGCTTGAGCGCTTTGAGCTAACGATTGTGCGTAAACGTAGCCTAGGCGTTTTTCTAGAAGGTGCTGAAAAATCAAAGCGACTTGCATTAATGCAGTTATTTATAGAATTTATTAGCGAGCAAGAATTAATTAGTGTCATTCGGGGGCATGCGACGCATTTTTCGGCAGTATCGAAAAAATTATTAGGCCATACGATGCTTGAGTGCGTTCATGAAGTGGAGGCAGTATTTAGCGACCTGTATGAGGAGCTTCCGTATACCATTACGGACCATGCCTACAGTGAGCTTGTGCTATATATGGCACTTGCAACAAAGCGCATGGAAAATGCCTTTTATATAATAGAAGAAACGTTATCTCTAGAAGTGAGTGAGGAGTATCATCTGGCGGAGAAATTAATGCAGGAGCTTGCAAAGCGATATGACATAACGGTAGAGGTTGCTGAAATTCAACAACTGACGATTCATTTACGCGGTGCGAAATTACGCCATGACCAGCAGTTAGCATTTGAGGATTTGGATTTACGCCTTGCTTCGCAAATCACGAAATTTATTCAATGCCTAGATGATGAAATGAATACGGCCCTAAGTAAAGATCATCAACTTTTTCAAGGATTGCTGGTTCATCTAGAGCGCGCCATGTATCGACTCACGCATCAGATGCCCATTTACAACCCGCTTCTAGCGCGTATACAGGAGCGCTATGCGGCACTTTTTGAAACAGTGCGAGCAGTGAGTGAACGTTGTTTTCCCGCGATTCATTTTCCAGATGACGAAATTGCCTTTTTAGTGATGCATATTGGCGCGGTGCTCGAACGCGCGACGCCATATGCAAATTTATCTGTATTAGTCGTTTGTTCAAGCGGACTCGGGACCTCTAAAATGCTCGCGAATCGCTTACGTAAAGAGGTGCCGGAAATTCAGCACGTATCGACAACTTCATTACTTGAATTATCAAAGGTGCAATATACATTATATGATGTCGTGTTATCAACAGTGCCACTGCCGATTAACAAAGCAGATTATCGCCTCATTTCGCCGTTATTGACGGATGAAGATATTGCGAATGTGCGAAGTAGCTTAACGCCGAAGCCAATTGTAGTGGTGACTGAAACAAAGGATGCGCTTGCACGACTACGTGAGGTGCAGCAATTGACGACACAGATGGTTACAATGCTAGAAATGTTTGAGTGCATCGAGCTGAAAGAGGCTGTATTTGAGGATGCGTTAGAGGAAGCGACAAGCTATTTACAGCAAAAAAAGTGTGTAAATGATGCACGAAGGCTCGTGGGAAAACTACTTGAGCGCGAGCAGCTTGGTGGCTTAGGGATGCCAGACTCTGTACTTGGACTTTATCATACGCGCACAAATGCAGTGAATGCTGCAACCTTTCATGTGTTCCGTTTAAAAGAGCCTGTAATGCGTCAAGGCATGGATGGGCAAAGGATGCCTATCCAAACGATTTTGATGCTACTTGCACCTGAGGATATTTCCGCGGTAGCACTCGAAACGTTAAGCTATATTAGTACGCTGCTCGTTGAGAGTACGGAAACATTGCGCTTATTTGAACAGGGTACAACAGGTCAAATTGCCAATTATATTGCCAATAAATTTCAGCGTTATGTCCTGACAGGTAGTTAACGAAAACGATGTCACTAATTCGGCGACAAGATTATCATTAGAAGCGTTTGTATTCGCTTACATGTTATTTTACAATTTAAGTAAGATGAAAATGGAGAGCAGATAGAATGAAAAAACCGGTACTTACACCTGATTTAATTCGATTAAATGCCAACCCTCATACAAAACAGCAGGCCATTCAAATGGCTGGGGCCCTGCTTGTTGAGCAAGGCTATGTTGCGCCTGACTATATTGAGGCAATGTTACTGCGTGAGCAAACATTGTCAACCTATATTGGCAATGGTGTCGCCGTCCCGCATGGTGTCGATGAAATGGGCACGCTCATTCATCACGCCGGGATAGCGATTCTTCAAATGCCACAAGGAGTTCACTATGGGCCACAGCTCGTGACACTACTGATTGCGGTTGCTGGACATGATGCGGCGCATTTAGCTTTATTATCACGCATTGCAACCGTTTGTATGGAGGAAGAAAATGTTGCACGCTTAGTAGCGGCGACATCGACGGATGAATTGATGACAGCGTTTTTACCATCTGTATCGTCCAACGACTTGCTATAGGAGGAAAATAACATGGTATCAAAAGCATATACAATCACAGCAAAAGAAGGACTTCACGCGCGTCCGTGTTCATTAATCGTGACGGAGGCAATGAAGTATACAGCTGACTCATCATTAGCCTATAATGAGAGCGAAAAGAATTTAAAATCAATTATGGCCATTATGGCTCTTGGTGTTCCACATAATGCAACAATTGAAATTCGTGCAAATGGAGCCGATGAAGAAGCGGTATTAGAAGCAATCAACGCTATTATTTACGCTGAAAATTAGCACAATAAGGAGTGGATGAGATGAGTTCAATTATTCAAGGTATCGCGGCATCTGCAGGGATTGCCATTGCAAAGGCTTTTACATTACAAGCACCAAACTTAACGGTGGAAAAACGTACGACGACGGAGGCAGCATCTGAGCATACACGTTTAGATGATGCATTAGCTGCTTCAACAGTTGATTTAGAAAAAATTAAAGACCGTGCTCTTACCGAGTTCGGTGAAGAGCAAGCGGCTATTTTCCAAGCGCATTTATTAGTATTAAATGATCCGGACTGGATTTCCCAAGTGAAGGATTATGTGAGTAATGAACAAGTAAATGCAGAATTTGCGGTTCAAACCGTATCACAAACCTTTATTGATTTATTTGAAGCAATGGATAATGAATATATGCGTGAACGTGCGGCAGATATTCGTGATGTAACGAAGCGTGTACTTGCGCATTTATTAGGCGAGCGATTCGTTGATTTAACAGCGATTGATGAACAGGTCATCATTGTTGCAGAGGATTTAACACCATCAGATACAGCACAATTAAATAAAGATTTTGTACAAGGTTTTACAACAGATATTGGTGGTCGTACATCACACTCTGCTATTTTAGCGCGTACGCTTGAAATTCCTGCAGTTGTTGGGACAAAAGAAGCGACAACGATTAAACACGGTGATACAGTGATTGTCGATGGGTTAGCAGGACAAGTCATTGTGAATCCAACGGAAGCAGAAATTGCGACCTATCGTGAAAAACAAACACAATACAGTGCACAAAAAGCAGAGTGGGCAAAACTTGCACATGAATCTTCTCAATCAGCAGATGGACATCACGTTGAGTTAGCGGCAAATATCGGTACCCCAGAGGATATTACAGCTGTGTTAGAGTATGGCGGCGAAGGTGTTGGCTTATATCGTACAGAGTTTTTATATATGGGACGCGATGCACTGCCAACAGAGGAAGAGCAATTTGAAGCCTATAAAGTAGTACTTGAGAAAATGGACGGCAAACCGGTTGTGGTACGTACACTCGATATTGGTGGCGACAAAGAATTACCATACTTACCACTACCACATGAAATGAACCCATTTTTAGGTTACCGTGCGATTCGTTTATGCTTAGATGAACAAACAATTTTCCGTACACAGCTCCGCGCATTATTACGTGCGAGTGTTTATGGTAATTTAAAAGTGATGTTCCCGATGATTGCGACAGTAAATGAATTCCGACAAGCAAAAGCTGTCTTACTTGATGTGAAAGCAGAGCTACAGCAAGAAGGCATCAAGGTATCAGAAACAATTGAAATCGGTATGATGGTCGAAATTCCATCTTCTGCTGTGATGGCGGACATTTTTGCGAAGGAAGTTGATTTCTTCTCAATCGGAACAAATGATTTAATTCAGTATACGATGGCGGCAGACCGCATGAATGAACGTGTGTCGTATTTATACCAACCATACAACCCAGCTATTTTAAAATTAGTGCAAATGGTAATTGATGCAGCACATAAAGAAGGTAAATGGGCAGGTATGTGTGGTGAAATGGCAGGCGATGAAGTAGCATTGCCAATTTTACTTGGTCTTGGCCTAGATGAATTTTCAATGAGTGCAACATCGATCTTACGTGCACGTAGTCAGCTAAAACAACTGTCTCGTGAGCAAACACAAGCAGCCATTGCGGAAATTATGACGATGGCGACTGCAGATGAAGTGGAAGCTTATGTTCGTGAACACTTTATGACAAAATAGCGAAAACACAGCGTTCTCAAGCAATTGAAACGCTGTTTTTTTATGGAATTTGGTTAAAGTCCTTTTGGAAGGGGTATACATATTTATAGAAAACAAGATGGAGGTTTTTAACATGGCTAAAAAGAATAATTACTTACTAGCAGCTGCAATCGCGGGTGCGGCAGCTTATTTACGAAAACCAGAAAACCGTGACAAAGCAATGGCAATGTTTAATGACACGAAAGGAAAAGTAAGCGAATTCGTGAATCAAAAGAAACAAGAGATGAATAGTAAACAAAATGCTGATAATGAGACAGGAGATCACACGATTATTCCTGACCGTAACACAGCTTACGAATTAAATGATAAAGAAATGGTAAGCGAAGGCTCAACACAAACAGCAGTTGACTATGAAAACTTAGCCCAAGAAAAAGCAACACATGACACTGATACATCTTTATCAGAAAATAAAGAAGAGCTTGACCCAGAAGGCGGCATTCAAAAGCAATAAACCATCTAAGGCAGTGACATTTCAATGTCACTGCTTTTTTGTATGGAAAAAGGGTATAGGTCAGTAACTAGATGAGGAGGGATTTATATGGATATGATTAATAAACCGACTGAAACGGCGAAGTCCGCTGTGATGAATCAGCCAGAAGTCGACCAAAACTTAGCGAGCGAGTTCCATAAGCGCATTATGGAAATGATTTTAGATTTTGAAGGGGAATTGGATGAAGAACATGAAATTGGTGTAAAGCTCGTAAACTTTGGTCAAACGGTGCAATTTAATATTACAGGTATCGGTTATTATAATCCAAGTTTGATTCATTTTCATGGGCAAACAGAGCAGGGAAATCGTATTGAGCTTGTACAACATGTATCGCAAATAAGTTTTTTACTGATGGCCATGAAAAAAGCAGATCCCGATCCAGAGGTGCCACCAAAGCGTATTGGATTTATGAAGGATGAAGAATAGGGGGCCATTATGGATTTAAAAAGAGGACAAAAAATCGCAATTGAGCCGGTGGATAGCTGCACGCTTACAGTAGAATGGTCTACTCCGAAAAAAGCAATGGATGTTGATGTGTCAGCATTTTTGTTGGATGCAAATAATCGCTGTGTGCGTGATGAACATTTTATTTTTTATGGGCAACCACAAAGTCCGAATCAATCTGTACAATATCGTAAACAAACGGAGCAGGATGGCACGATTGAAGTGTTACTAAATCAAGTGCCGCAAGATGTAGAACGGATTGCTATTACGTTAACGATTCACGAAGGGGATACACAAAATTTGCGCTTTGAGCAAATCGACAAAATTCATTTGACGGTTGGAAATCGTCATCATTATCATTTTGGTGAGGACTTACAACAGGAAACAGCGATTGTTGTAGGAGAGCTTTACCGACATAACGGCGCATGGAAATTAAATGTAATTGGTAGTGGTTTTAACGGTGGACTTCAGGCATTATGTGAACATTATGGCTTAGAAATCATTGATACACCGAAAGAATCTGTAGAGAAACCAGCGCCTGTGAAGCTTGAAAAAATGAATGTCAATTTAGAAAAGCGTCAATCTGTGTCGATTGCAAAATCAGAGAAATTTATTGCAACGCTTGAGTGGGCCAATCCGAAAAAAGATTTAGACCTGTATTGCTTTTATGTGTTGGCAAATGGAGAAACAGGAAAAGTGTATTACCGAGATATGGGGAATGCGAGTAAAGCACCGTATATTACATTAGATGGTGATAGTAAAACCGCGGGACAGGAAACGATTATTATTCACCAGCCTTCAAAAATTAGCTATGTGCTAATTGCGGCGTATAGTGCTGTAAGTAACGGCTTTGGGAGCTTCAAGAAGATGAAGGCACAGGCTGTTGTGGATAATCAATTAGGGCAGCGTGTGACAAGTGGTTTATTTGAAAAAAACAACTTTGCCTATTGGGTAGCCATTGCTCATATTGATTTGAGTGAGACATCAAATGCGCGTGTGAGCCATGTCGAGAAATATTCAAAATCTGGCTCTGAACGTTCACCGGCTTTATATACGGATGGAACATTTGAAATGGATAAAGGACCAGTAGAATTTAAATAATGATCGAAGCGGGAACGCAATTATGAGCGTCTCGCTTTTTAAATGGCCTCATCTAATAAAGAAAAATGACCATTTTCAATCATTACTTGACCGCTTAGTAAGCTACCATGTTTGATTACTTCTTTGTGAAAAAGTGGACTGTCATCTTGAAACGGTAATTGTTGGACGAATAATGCATAGTGAATGAGCTCATGAATCAACACACGACGAAAAAGCTGTCTATTTTTACTACTAGCAAGCGAAGCATCAATAGCAATATAAGATGGCTCATACGCATTTTTCATCACAAAAATGCCGAGGCTACCTTCGCGTAATATTTTTGTAGATACATAAATAGGTACAGTTAAATCGACATTATAGTGTTTTCGTAAAAAACGTTTGGCAAAATGTCGTTCATTCATAACAATCAATGCAACGATTAAATAGGACCACCATTTTTTCATTCCTATCACCACCTCATTTTATTTATTTTTAGTATAGCAAACGTTTGTTCGCATTTCAAGTAATCTACTTTTCCCCTCATATTTAGTAAGGGTTTAAATTGCGAAAAAACCACAATATGGTAAAATATAACCTACATTAGATAAAAAAGGAGCCTTTTTCGATGTATGGTATAGCACTATTGCCGCAATGATATTTATCTGTGGAATGATTATTAAAATTAATAGAAATTCAGTTATTCCTAGTGAGCATATAAAACAACGTAAAAAATTATTAAAGCAAGCAGCAAAGGGTGATATCGACGCTCAAATTACGGTGGCACATTATTATTTTACAGGGCAATATGGTTTTGAAGAAGATGAGCATAAAGCCTATGAATGGTACTCAAAAGCTGCGAAACAAGGTAGTGGCGATGCCATGAGTAAAATAGGGGAGCTATATCAGTATGGTTTTGGTGTTGAAAAAGATAATGCGAAAGCAAATTTATGGTTCCTTAAAGGTGCTGACCAGGGAAGCGCAGAAGCCCAGTTTCAATATGCGAATGCACTTAAACAGCAAGGTGATTACCGACAAGCCTATCAATATTATTATTTAGCAGCAGAGCAGCAGTATCCAGAAGCAGAGGATGAAATGCTACGCCTGAAACATACGACAGCATTAATTGATAAATAAAAAAAGAGAGGCTTCGACATACATGTAAAAACAACCGCTTTTAGGAGCATAAGAAAAACCGGAATCGCTGTGGTGCGGTTCCGGTTTTTCATTGCGAACACTAAAAAATGAAAATGACGTGTTTTGTTCTAGTCTTTTTCTTATTTATTTGCCTGCATTTTAATGCGTTCGCGGAAGACAGGGTCTGTGACAACTTGGTCAAAGAAGTTGTTAACGCTCATCGATAGTTTCATTTGTTCCTGAGGTGTTAAATTGTAAAGGAAAATGGCCATTTCTAAGCGGTTTCCAGTGTGGTCTGTCGTATAGAGAATGCCATTGACAGCTGATGCAGTAAGGCTTAGGAACTGAGCGCCATGCGCGGCTTCTTTTTTAGCCTTTGGTGCAGTTAAAAGGCCATCAAGTAAAGGCATTAAATATGAATAAATTTCTTTACCAAATAATGTAGCATTATTTAATTTTTTCACTAATGATACATAATCTTTAGCAGAGCCTTTTGGTAAATGCTCGGCCCATGTTTTAAGCGCTGCATTTTTCTTCGCTGCATTTTTTTGCTGAGCGGATTTTGGATTTTTCAGTAGCTCTGCATGAATGGCTGTTGCTTGCTTACGGTAGTCATGTAATGTGGCGTGTTGGTCCTCTACATACAGCGCACTAGCTGTTGGATAGATGGGGTCATGCTTTGTCATTTTCAGCTTGCGTAGCTGTTCATTGATTTCGGCAATACCTAGTACATGCATTAAATATTCAGCATTCGCAAAGGAATTATATTGCAGCATCCCTTTGGCAACTTCGCGAAGTGGTACGTCTTTTTTATAGCGAGCTTGCTTCATTTGTGCAATCCATTCGCGGTGTAGATCGCCTTCTAATTTAGGAATATGGAAGGCTTCGATATCATCAAATGAGACAAGTTGTTCGGCATCGATTTTTCCTTCTGCAGCCTGATGCGCATATTCAATCGCAATAATTAGATTGCTTGAATTAACAAGTGGGGCTGCTTGAAGTGGATTCACAGAGCCAATGCTTTTACCGTTGTAGTGCATCGCAAAGGATACTTTTGATGGGCTTTCTTTCGTAAATGTGAGAACGGATTCTGGTGTTAACATTTTCTTTTGCGATAGCGACATGAGCCCCATGAGCGCAAAAAGAACGATAAACACGATTAATCCGAGAATTAATAACATGTCATGATTCACTCCTTATGTAGACATCGATTTTATTATACCGCTCCATACTTAAAAAAACCTCCAATAAAGGAGGCTAGTTGTTACCGTAATGTGTCTTGTAAATATGTGATTTCCTGCTCAGTCATCCCATGAGCCCCGTCTAACAACTTAAGTGTCGTATTTGGGAATACCGCTTCAAGTTGTTTTGTAAGTTTCATTGTATCACCAGGAAGGGCTAGCGTATCCATTGCGCCGCTTGTGACAATAATTTGAGCATTGCTACCTTCAGTAAAGGTATACGCTAAATTTGATGGATGCAATAGTACAACGCGGTCTGCAATAGCAGGCTCTTTTTCTAATAAACCTAATACAAAGTTTGCGCCATTTGAAAAGCCCATAAAAGTAATACGCGTTGCTTGTTCAGGTCGTAGCTGTGGCCAGTCTTTTAAAAAAGCATCGATGCGTGCATCAAAATCAGCACGGTCAAAAGTACCAGCTTTTAATGGAGCAAAGAAACGACGATTCGCGCCTTCATCTACATCTCCTAAAAATGATAATACATGTGCGCTCGGCTCAATATCACCTGCGATTTGCAACAGCGAATATTCATTACCTCCTGTGCCATGAAAAAGAACAATCCATTCATTCAGTGGACCTTCTATGGTAAAATGATTCATAAAGAAAAAACTCCTATCAATTAAATTAAAGGAAGTGCACGATGACAAGTCCAATTATTCACCACGTCTCTGTTATTAATCGAGACGTACAACGTTCATTTGAATTTTATCATAAACTACTCGGTATGGAATTACTATTAAAAACGGTAAACCAAGATGATATGGAAATGTATCACTTATTTTACGGGGATACGACAGGGCGACCTGGTACAGAATTCAGTGTGTTTGAAATGAAAAGCGGTCCAACAAAAGCATACGGTACGAATTCATTAGAGCGTATGATTTTTTGCGGTACCGTCCGAGGAATCACTCGTTTTCTGGGAAAAACGTCTACGCGAGCATGATGTATTTAATTGTGAAATTGAAGATTATAATGGCTCAAAAATTCTACGCTTTGAAGATTATGATGGCGTACTGCTAGGTTTAACACCTGTTAAGAAACAGGACATTTATTTCCCTCGTGAAGCAGCAGATATTCCGAAAGAGCATGCGATTTTAGGTATTGATTCTGTACATTGTCGTGTACGCTATGCGAAAGCTTCTGTTCGTGCATTTGAAAAAATGTTTGATGTACAAGAGATAAGTCAGTTTGAAGATAATGGGTACCAGGTGACGGTACTTGGACGCGAGGATGCTCTATTTGGTCAAACGTTGCATCTTTATGAGGATCGTACACGCAATTTAGAAGAAATGGGTGTTGGTGCGATTCAGCATATCGCGTTAAATGCACGTGATTATAGTGAACTTTTAGCAGTTGAAGAGCAGATTATTAATAAAAACTTCCGTTACTCAGGTATTAAAAACCGAGAATTCTTCCAATCACTTTATTATCGTGAGCCGAATAATTTATTAATCGAAGTGGCAACAGAGCAAACAGATTTCCAAAAAGTCGACATGGATACAGCTGACTTTGCGGCAATCCCGTTATATTTGCCGCCATTTTTAGAAACTCGTCGAAGCTTTATTGAAAGTAAACTATAAAAGAGGCTTAAAAATAACCGCTCCTATGAGCATAAGAAAAATCGGAATCGCGCTGTGGCGCGGTTCCGATTTTTTTGTTACGAAGGCTAAAAGGAACATGACGTGTGTTGTCCTATAATGCCTCTATTTTTTCAAAAATACTTGTATACAAAGCGGGTAAGTCATCGTCATTTTCTAGTGGGAAAGTCCATATTTCTTCCTCATTTGTTTTAGCATCTGATACGTAAAGCGTTGTATGAGAGCCATCGTTGAAGGAGTCGCTAGAGGCAGATGCATAGCTCATTCCTTTTTCAACAAATGGATAATGACGCTTTTTCGAATCAAAGAAAATAATCGGCATATTTGCCTTATGGTAAACAGCGCTATATGTATCTTTTGAAGCCTTATCAAAGGCAAGTGGTGTAATCATCACCGCATTGTAATTTTTTGCGATATGTGCGCTATCCTCCTTGAATTTCTCCAATGAAATTTCCTCAAATGTTACGCGGTCATTATCATACTCAGGTATTTCACCAATGACAGCAATTTTTAGCGGCGTCCCTTCGTAGCTCACATTCTTTTGAGAACAGGCCGCTAGCATAATAAGGCCCAGCATAAGAATCACCATTTTTTTCATAATATCACCTCCGTAGAAAGTGTAACATATTATACCTATTATACAAATTATGTAAATAACTGTTCGTTTAATAGTTCAATTTTCCCGCGTTCATATGTAATGTATTGAGCCTTACGCCAGGCACTTAAATTTGCAGTCACTTTTTGACGACTACAGCCGATTAGATTGGAGAGCTCCTCATGTGTCATCGGTAATTCAACGAAAGGCCGCCCATTTTTGTAGGTAATAAATTGTTTTAAAAACCAAGCTAAGCGTTCAGGGACCTGTAAATTTGTAATGGCACGCATGAAATTTTGTGTTTCGATTAAGCGCATGGCCATCATTTCGCTGAGTGGTTTCCAAAGAATCGGTCGCTGCTTTAGCAATGCCTCTAACTGTTCTTTTGAAAGCGTATAATAATCAACTTCCGTTAAACTTACTGCATAACGAAGTCTTGTAGCAGTATGCGTCAATACCTCTGCTAAGCCATATAAATCGCCAGCTTTTCGAATGGATAGGGTAATATCCTGACCATCTTCGGTTTCTTGCCCAATTTTAATCCAGCCTGCTTTTAAATAATAAATATGTGTCGTATTTTCAGCCATTTGAAAAATAGAGCATCCTTTTGGACGCGTATTTTTTTGGCCATGTTTTTCGATATATGTAATGACTTCTTGCATAAAATCCCTCCCTACTATATTTTACCTTTCTTTTTACAGTTTCGTCACCTAAGTGACAGAATTGTTAGAAATTTTGCTTTAGAATCAGCTATATCATACAAAACATACTAAACTAATAGGTTTTATAAGTAGGAGGTGGCACGATGAATGAACCACATATCGTATTAAGCGATTTACATAAAGCATTTGACCAAAAGGGGCAGGACCCTGTTATTGCATTAGATAAAGTGAATTTAACGATTCAGAAGGGGGAATTTTTATCTCTGCTAGGACCATCTGGTTGTGGGAAATCGACATTATTAAATATTATTGCAGGACTTGATAAACAGACATCTGGCGCTATTGAGGTTAATGGAAAGCCGATTAAAGGACCAGGTAATGACCGTATCGTTGTGTTCCAGGAGTCGGGATTATTCCCTTGGATGAGTGTTCTTGAGAATGTGATGTACGGCCTGCTAATTAAAAAGGTACCAAAAAAAGAAGCAGAGGCACGCGCGATGACATGGCTTAAAAAAGTTCATTTAGCGAAATTCGCTCATGCACAGCCACATGAATTATCTGGTGGTATGAAGCAGCGTGTCGCTATTGCGCGAGCGCTTGTGATGGACCCAGAGATTTTATTAATGGATGAACCTTTTGCGGCGTTAGATGAACAAACACGTATGGTACTACATAAGGAATTAGAGTCATTATGGCGTGAAACGAAAAAGACGATTATCTTCGTTACGCATAATATTCGCGAGGCGGTCGTTTTATCCGACCGTATTTTGTTAATGAAAACGCGTCCTGGTGGCGTGAAGCGTGAATATACGGTGCATGCATCGAGACCGCGCCAGGCGACAGATAGTGTACTCATTGATTTAGAGGGACGCATTTTATCTGAGCTACAGCTAGAAATGGAGAAAGTGTTGAAGGAGGAATTTGGGGATGATTACGACTTTAAGAAGGATCAGCTTCGTGGTAATACTGATAGCCATATGGGAAGCGATATCTAAGTTTGAGCTTTTCCCAGCCTTTATGTGGCCGCCACTTATTATACCGAATGAGCCGGGTGGCGTAACGGTAATAAAAACGCTGATTAGCGGCTTAATAGATGGGCAGCTGCTAGAAGCAACAGGCCAATCACTCGGTCGGTTACTTATCGGCTTTATTATCGCCGTCATTTTAGGCACAATTATCGGATTCTTAATCTATAAATCCGAGCTTGTTGATGATACATTAGGCTTCTTCGTATCGACGCTTCAGTCGGTGCCAAATATCGTATGGTTCCCATTAGCTATTTTATGGTTCGGTTTAGGGGTCGAATCGGTATTATTCATTATTATTTTAGGGGCGACATTATCGCTATCGATAACGCTTAGCACCGCCTTTAAAAGTGTGCCACCACTTAATATTCGCGTAGCGCGTACGATGGGCTCAAAAGGATTCCATTTATTCCGCACCGTTATTTTTCCAGCGAGTGTCCCACAATTTATTGCTGGTCTACGTGTTGCCTGGGCGCTTGCATGGCGTGCAGTGCTAGCAGGGGAATTACTAGGTGGTAGTGGCGGTCTAGGGACGTTGCTTGATATGGGCCGTTCGCTACAATCGATGGATTTAGTGTTTGCGATTATGATCATTATTGGTGTCATCGGCACAATTATTGATAACTTTGTTTTTGTAAAATTAGAACGCGCTGTGTTACGTAAGCGCGGCATTCAAGTAGTGAAATAGGAGGAGAATCTATGAAAAAGTTCAACAAATTTTGGCTATTCGCAGTCTTATCGATTGTGACGCTCGTATTAGCCGCATGTGGTAGTGAGGATGAAAAAGGTGCAGCAGAAGACAAGGATAGTGTGAAAGAGGTACGCATTGGGTACTTTCCAAATATGACGCATATCGCAACAATTGTGGCGCTTGAAAAAGGCTTTTACCAACAACAATTAGGCGATGATGTGACCATTAAAACAAATACATTTAATGATGGCTCGGCTTTTATGGAGGCGATGTCAACGGATGCGATTGATTTAGGTACAGTTGGGCCAACACCCGCACTAACAAGCTATATGAAAACACCGAAGCATCAAATTATTTCAGGAGCGGTAAATGGTGGTGCTGTACTTGTGGTCGGCAAGGATTCAGGTATTAATTCTGTCAAAGATTTAGCAGGGAAAACGGTAGCTATTCCAACATTCGGTAGTACACAGGATATTGCATTAATGAAAGCATTAAAAGAGGCAGATTTAAAAGTGAAATCAAGTGGCGGTAACGTAAATACGGTAAAACAAGCACCAGCAGATACCGCAGCATTATTTGTACAAGAGCAAGTAGATGCAGCCGCAACACAGGAGCCTTGGGGCGTAAATATCGAGAAAAATGCGGATGCTAAATTATTATTAGGGCCAGACGAATTCGCGTGGGGTAAAGAATCAACAAATACGGTTGTCGTTGCACAAACAGATTTTACATCTGCAAATCCTGAAACGACGAAAAAAGTGCTAAAGGCACATGCAGAAGCCGTCGATTTCATTAATGATAATCCAGAAGAAGCCATTGATTTATTTTTAAAACATGTGAAAGATATTACAGGTAAAGAGCTATCGAAAGAAGAAGTGACAGAGTCATTCAAACGTTTAACACCAACAACAGATGTTAATGAAAAAGTGCTTCAAGAAATGGCGACGATTTCAAAAGAAGCGGGCTATATTTCAAAAGATGATATTAAAGGCTTCGTTGATTTAAGCTACTTAAAAGAAGCAACGAAATAATATGAAAAAAGGAATCGCGATTAGGAACTGACCTAAAAATCTGAGACAATATAAAAAGAAAAAGACACGTTCAAGAGTATACAATCTTTGGAGGTGTTTTTTGATGGAAAAAAAACAAACGTATTCATACGAAACAAAAAGGAAAGCCCCTCGAGATAAAGTTGGCAAATGTGCCAGTGAATGAAATGATGAAGGTATGTGAGATTAAAAATAATACGCAGATTTATCAATGGGTGAAGTGGTATCAAGAAGGAGAGGTGCATCGTATTACAACAGCCTCTTGGAAAACAATACAGCTATGGAAAAGGACCATTTCAAGAAGATTTAGATGAAGGGATAGCGCATAACAATCCGCAAGCAGTCAAAGAAAAAGGCGTTATCATGAGCATGTCTCGCAAAGGCATGTCCGCTGATAACGCCATCATTGAAACGTTCCACGCCAGTCTAAAGTGCGAAACGTTTTATCTTGAAGGGCTTTTGAGAACAACAAATGACCTTGTCGTTCAAACCGTTCAAGCATACATCAACTATTATAATAATACGCGAATTTTAGCAAAGTTAAACCACCTTTCTCCAGTTGAATACCGGAAAAAGGTGGCAAAACAAGAATTTGACGGCGACTCCTAGGGGAATAGCATGAGTGGAAGACCCCGCAGTGAGCTTGCGAGCGAGGAGGCTTCCGCCATGCCCCAGGAAAGCGTCCGTCAAATTCAGCTGAAAGAATGTGTCTTTTTCTTTGTCTCACTTTCGTGGGTCAGTTCCTCAGCGTGTCCTTCTTTTTATTTCAATTCATCACGCACATACTCACGGAAGCGTGCATCGGTAACGAATTTACCGATGAAGCGGTGAATGGTGCGTTGTAATTTACGTTGTTCTTTTAATGAGTCCGTATTAGCGAAAAAGGCTAATTGCATTGTTGTGCCATTGACCTTAGTTGCATACATCGCCATTGTCAGTACCCATGCAGTAGAGCCACCTTTTTCAGCGTATTGTTTATAGCGGCGCGGATTAACCTTTGCTGTATCAACGATAGGGTCTAATACATCGTAAAAAGCATCGTTGAAAATAGCACGAGTATTTAATTGCTCCATTAACTTTACATAGTCTGCTGTAGATGCCTTTGGTAGGCGATCTGACCACACACGCTGTACATCGAGTGGTAAATAGCTCAGTAATTCTTTGCGCTGCTCAGCAGAGAGTTGAGTATTCTTTAGTGTTTCATGGGCTTCTAGAATACCCGCTTCATATGTGGCTGCATCCATTTGACGCAGTACCTCAGCACCTTGCTCAGGCTTTAATTGATGTGCCTTCATATACATATAAGGAAAATACTGCGATGCAGAGAGCGGATACAACGCCGTTTGGTGAGTGAGTCCCATTTTCTTTGCACATGCATTAATATTATCTAAGCCAAGAAGCTCGATTAAATAATCTGTATTTGCATTCGAGCTATTGCGTATCATGCCTTTTGCGACATCTTCTAATGATACGACTACACCTTCTAGCTGTGATAGCCAGGCGGAATGCGCGCCGCCATCAAGCTGAGGTAAGTAATAATGCTCCATTGCCGTGACAGGAATTTCTTTTTTCGGATTGATCGTACCTTCCGCAGCTTGACGTGCAAACTCTATTGCAACAAGCCATTTTACCGTACTTGCAAGGGGCATTTGCTGTGTCTCATTGACGCGAACCCATTCTTTATCCTCGAATTGGATGCGAAGAGATACAGTGCCGTTGTCGCGATGATTTTTAATATAGTTGACTAAATAACGCGGGCTTGGACCACGCATTAATAAGACAGCGACAAAGACAGAAAAAATGATAATTGCGATACCGATTGCCATAACTTTCAGCTCCTTCATACCTCTATTATACGGGAAAAGAGCTAAATAGTTCCATAAAAGCTATGACAACTCTGAATTAAGCCATTTCTCGCATACGTACAGCAGGAAGTTGGCTTAGAATCGATGCACCAATAAGCTGTAAGACCGTCTTGACGATAATTTGCCCGATAATCGCAGCAGGCACCGCTTCCCACGGTAGAATATTCGCACCAAGGGGACTTAATCCGATGATGACAAAGACGGCAGAATCGAGAATACCGCCAACAATGCCACTATAAAAGACGCGCCAAGCCATAGGTAGTTTTAGGCGTGAATAAATTTCTGTATCGGCTGTTTCCGATAATAAAAAGGATAGCGCAGATGCCGCAACAATTAATAATGTATCACCAAGAGAAGCGGAAACGATAGCAGATAATAAAAGAGCCAGTGCAATTAAGCCATATGTTTTTTTACGCCCGTATTTATTTTGTACGAGGTCACGTAAAATGAATGTTGCGCCGATGAAGAAGGTCCCCATTGGTACGATAAATATCCCGAAGTGAAAGGGTGCGAGTGACGCGGTGACAACATTGGCTGTTACAATGCAAATTAAATAAAAAATCACACGAATCATGCCTTCACCTTCTTCTCTAAGTACAGCTCAAGCCCGTGCTTTCGTAATAAACAAGAAGGGCATTCCCCACATCCATCGGCGATAATGCCGTTATAACAAGTAAGCGTATTTTGACGAATATAATCCAGCACACCAAGCTCATCAGCAAGCGCCCATACTTCCGCCTTATTGCGCCACATAAGCGGTGTATGTAGAAGCAACTGCTCATCCATGGCCAAATTAATCGTCACATTTAAAGACTTCATAAAATTATCGCGACAATCGGGATAGCCACTAAAATCCGCTTCACTAACACCCGTAATAATATGCTGTGCCCCAATTTGACGCGCTAAAATACCAGCGAACGAAAAGAAGACAAGATTACGTCCCGGAACGAAGGTATTTGGTAACCCACCATTTTCTCCGGCCTGTACGTCGATATCATCTCGTGTTAAAGCATTCGGTGCTAATTGATTTAATAAATCCATATTTAAAATATATTGTTTGACCTGTTGTTCATCAGCAATTTTCGTCGCACAGTCTATTTCAAGCGCATGACGTTGGCCGTAATCAAATGTCACAACTGCTACTTCCTTAAAGCGTTTTAGTGCCCAAAAAAGGCAAGTTGTACTATCTTGACCGCCGCTAAATACGACAAGTGCTTTGTCTCGTTTTTCCATAAATAAGCTCCTCAATGAAAAAGAGGCTGGGACAAAACCCTAGCTAAAGAAAGGACTTCGGCAAATGAAGATGCCGAAGTCCTTTTTATCTGTAATTTTTTTGTTTTTGTATAGAATAAAAA